>CAZXBV010000339.1:0-1508 GCA_964639155.1 uncultured Methanotrichaceae archaeon | reverse complement strand
CATCACGGACATAAAGTTTCAGTCTTACGGCTGCGCGTCGAACATCGCAACCGGCTCGATCATAACGGAGCTTGCGAAGGGCAAGACCTTGAATGAGGCAAAGAAGATCTCCTGGAAAGAAGCATCCGAAGCTCTGGGTGGCCTTCCGCCGATAAAAGCTCACTGTTCGGTCCTGGCAGTGGAGGGTCTAAGATCAGCCATAAGGGATTACGAAGAGAGGCACGGCCTCGTCACAGAGAAGGTTCCAACCACAGAGACGGTAGTGGAAAAGCGCCTGCAGAAGGTGATGAATCCTTTATCTGGGTTGGACCTCGTCAGGACCAAGCTGGTCGAGGAGATCAAGGTCGAAGAAGGCGTCGTAAAAGTGGTAGTCGACCTGCCTCAAGATCATCAGTTCGCAAATAACATCCGAGAAGAAATTATAGATAAAATCGAGCCTCTTTGGGATGTGAAAGAGGTGGTGGTGGAGTTCACAGAATGATCAGGCAGGACCGGGGGCCAGGGCAAGAAGTATATGAACGGGGCGCAAGATCAAGTGACAGATGAGGATCAAAGTGGATCAGGCCCTGGCTCTTGCCGGGGACTTGAGAGATGAAGATGCCAGGGCGCGGTTTCGTCGTTTTCTCGAAGTTGGAATGGGGGATCTAGAAGAGGCCCGCGAATTCCTGGACAATTGCCTCGGGTTGCCAGACGACCAGCACCGTAGGGCGCTTTGGGACTTGATCTGCCATGTCGGAACTTTTTTGGGTTTCGAGGTCGACTTCGAGGGCCGATGGATCTCGCCCAAGGGGGTTGTAATCTTCCTCGCATTTGAGCCTCCGGCAGGACCAATTGCGTCCGCCGCGCCAGTTGGATCAATTGAATCTTCTGGCTCTGTTGAATCTGTTGGGGTCGAGCCGCTTGTTTCCAAGATCGGGGCGATCGACGCCGAAGAGGCGCAGGAAATCTTTGTTGGGCTCTATGTGGTTTGCGTTCCTGATCTTGAGTCTACTGAAGACGCGGTCATCGAATGTGACGAGACCGGCCAGATCCGCGCAGTCTCGGCAGACTCGCTCTTGAGCCTAGCCGAAATGGTGATAGACTACGGTCTGGGCCACGAAGATGCTCTCTTGATCCTTCTTTCCTCTGGCGCCCTCGTGGATCCGTTCATTGATCTCATGGGACGAATCATTGCAAAATGTGAAGCTGAGATTCCAAGCCTTGAAGAGATCGCCTCTGTGTTGGAGCCTTTGGCTTCGGGGAACAAAATGAGCACAGATACGATTCTCCAGGACATAATCGAACAGGGCCAATACTACGCCTTCGGAAACGACGCTGCAAAAAACAGGATGTTGCGCCGCTGAAAGTAACTTTTCGCCGTTGGAGAAAACAAGGCCAGGGGTCCAGGCGGCGCTAAGAGGGCTATTCGAGCCAAAATTGTACGAAACCCTGCGGCGAATGTGCCTTTTCCTTGAGGTTCGAATCCCTAAAATCGATCTCGCGCAGTTGTTCTTATTTCGCAAAATGGG
>CAZXBV010000338.1:0-1512 GCA_964639155.1 uncultured Methanotrichaceae archaeon | reverse complement strand
ATACAAACAAATGACACTGAAACTCTGTCAGTGGCCAAAAGTGGAGACGTCGAATATAGCGTTTAACGATTGCCTTCAGACCAAATTTCAAAATCATAAGATTTTTTGAGATTTGGTCTGATCTTATCGTTATAGTACGTGACGATATATTTTCGACAGACCTCAAAATCATAAATAAATTTCCTGGCCTTTTGGAGGAATACGGATGAAAATAGGCGTTTATCCCATCTGCTTTGCAGTACTTCTTACCGTTATTTTCTCAGGATGTGTTGAAGAAGGCGACGAAAAGACTGCAACCGTGAAGGTCGCGGCGCTCCAATCCCTTACTGGTGACCTTGGTACCTATGGAGGTCCCATGACCGATGCCATGAAGCTGGCGGTGAAAGATGCAAACGAGAACGGTGGCGTTCTTGGAAACAAGATCTAACTCATAATCGAGGATACGCAAACCTCTGAGATCCCTGCGGTTGACGCTGCCAACAAGCTGGTCAAAGTAGACAAAGTTCCTGTGATAATCGAGGCCACCAGCAGCGGCCCAAGCTCTGCGATAATCGGTATTACCACAAGCAACGATGTCGTCCAGATATCGTCTTCGAACACCGGAGTCGAGTTCACCAACTATCCTGACAACGACTTCTACTTCAGGACTTGTCCCTCTGACACACTTCAAGGAGAAGCTATGGCCAAACTCGCCTCGGATATGGGCTACAAGACTGCAAGAACCCTCGTTTTGAATAACCCTTACGGAATCGGGTTTGAAGGCGTATTCCGCGAGTCTTTCGAGAATGTGGGTGGCGAAGTTGTCGAGTCGGTCAGGTACGATCCTGCACAGACCATCTTCGACACCGAAGTTGCCAGGGTCGCCGCAGACAATCCCGACTTCGTGATGTTGGTGGCCTATCCTCAGACCGGTAGCATAATACTCAGAACCGCCTACGAGAAGGGTTTCCTCAGCGGAGATGTTGACTGGCTACTTTCAGAAGGACTCCGTGACGAGAACTTGGCAGAGATGGTGGGAAAGGACGAGTCAGGCAATTACATCGTTGCCGGAATGATCGGAACCACGCCAGACCCGGGGGAAGCTGGACCTGCTTATGAGGATTTCAAAGCCAAATTCTCAGAGGAATGTGGAAACGCGCCTTCAACTTACTGTTCGAACAGCTACGATGCTGCAGCCGTCGTGATTTTGGCCATGGAACTGGCAGGAGAAGTCTCTGGTCCTGCGATCAGGGACAACATGAGATCTGTGGCAAATCCACCTGGCATAGCAGTCACGGACGTTGGCGAAGCTTTAGAGCTGATTCGAAAGGGCGAAGAGATCAACTACCAGGGCGCATCTGGCGAAATAACCTTCGATGAGAACGGTGACGTCTCAGGAAAATACGCCACCTGGATAATCACTGAGGACGGCAGCATCCAGTTTGGGGATGGCATAGATCTCAACTGAGATCGCCCCAAAATATCAATATTTTTAACACACGTGACGAATCCAAGCCGTCACATCTTTTTATT
>CAZXBV010000337.1:0-1522 GCA_964639155.1 uncultured Methanotrichaceae archaeon | reverse complement strand
GTCGCAGCGCCAAAGAAAACCCGATAGGGATTGAAACCAGATGGTGGTGTTTTGGGTTCCGGCGGCTTTTCGGCCAGGATGCAGTTCTGACGCGCTCGAATTCGCCCGATAATGACTTCCTTAACTTATTAAATCATCACTTAAACCGTTTCACGAAGGATTTATCGATCCAGCTTTTGAGCGTGTATATCATCTTGGCGGGAACGTGGATACAAAGACTGCCGTAAACCCCTACTGCGCATCGGCATCCCGTAGAGATTAAGGCCGCAGGGCTTCCGGTGTTGGCCGTGACCGAATAGGGCTTTAGCTCTTCTCCTCGGGCCAACTTGGCCAAGTTTCTCGCGGTATGTTTTGCCTGTAACTCGGCTTCCATTCCGGTCCTGGTAGCCATCTTGTCGTCGATCTCGATCCAAGCGTTGTCCCCTATGGCAAACACGTCTTCTTTTCCCAAGACACGAAGATAGGGGTCGGTGAGAATCCAGCCACCTTTTTTGGGCAGGTCAAGGCTCTCTACGAAGGGAGCTGGCTTTATCCCGGCCGTCCAGATGACCATTTCAGAGTCTAAGGGATTGCCTTCTGTGAAGATCAACTGGTTTTCGCTGATCTCTTCCACTTGCTTTGAGGTGAGGACCTTAACCCCCTTCTTTTTCAGAATCCTTCTCATCGTGTTGGAAGCTGTCTTGGCGAAGGTCGGAAGGGGCCGATCCATCATCTCGATTATGTATATCTTTGAATTCAATCGCTCGGTCAGGGCGCAGGCGGTCTCTATTCCGGTGGGCCCAGATCCTATGATGGAAACGTCTCCAGGATGTTCCTTATCGACGAACTCTTTGGCCCTGATTACATCTTCTAGGGTGTTAATGGAAAAAGTGTTCTCTGAGCCCTTTACGCCGTAATAGTTCTGGACCGAGCCTGCGTTTATCACGAGGATGTCGTATTCTATCTCGTGACTGGTACAGGTCACAACTTTTTGATCAAAATCCACGCTTATGGCCCTGTCTTTTACCCAGGTCACGTCCATTTTGTCGCAGAAAGGCTTGAGCGGGGCGGTCATGTCATCTACCCCGATTTCGCCTGATAGATAGTCAGGATAGAGAGCTTGGCACTCAATCTTGTCTTTGGGCTCGATGAGCACAAGCTTCAGGCCTCCTTTGGTGGCAGCGTTTCTGATCAGTTCAGCTCCGCCAATGCCGCCTCCTACGATTACCACACGCAAAAGGCCTTCTGAACCCCAATACGTTCTTTCGATCATATCTTAATTCGCCAACAGTTCTGCTGAGACATATATTTGTCCCTGTGAGGGGGGTTTTTGGATCGCTTCAGCCTGCTTTGAGCCATGGTGTGTCGATTCTTACGTTCTGGAGAAGCTGTTACCTGAACAAGACGCGTTTGGATTTTTTGTTGAAATCACCGTCTCAATCGCCTTTGTGGATCCTATATCGGAATCCAAGGGATAGGGTGTGCAGAGATGAGCGGAGAAATTATGACCACAAAAGGTGGTGAGGAAGGGGATTTTGGCCCC
>CAZXBV010000336.1:0-1540 GCA_964639155.1 uncultured Methanotrichaceae archaeon | reverse complement strand
TAAATTCTTTCGTATCGGCTCCCGATCTTGTAAAACTCCTCGATCGGGGATCTGGTCAACCAGGGCACATTACATGCCCGTCACTTTAGTGGCGGGTAGTTGACAGAATCAAGTCGGCCTCTGGTTTTGTTGACCTGCTCACCGGAGTCTAACTACCACGGCCTAAAGGCCATGGCTTGTAACTATAGTGTTTAGCGATACATCTCGGAGCAGCGTCATACTGTAAGACTCAGAACGCCAGCCACTTAACGCCGCATATTTCTTACAATATTTGTAAGAGTTCCCAGACCTCATCAACTGAGGCATGCTGGCGGAGCATAGCCCTTGAGTAATGTGATGTTGACGTTGAACAGATATATAAGTTTCGGCATGTACGCGGCTTTTCCCCACACTTCAGCTTACGCTGAAGAGCTCCAGATATTCCAATCTAGAACCCCTAAAGGGCGGGTCCGAAATGGAGGGGGCTTTGCCGCTGAGGTAAAAAGGAAATGTGTTGGGCTTAATAGACTTCGGGCCTCCTGTCTTTGAAAACAGAGATCTGTTCGCGGACTGAATCGCGATGTGCATAGTCTATCTCGCCGAATACGATAGTCTCTTCGGGGCCACCTTCGGCCAAAACCTGGCCCCAGGCGTCCACTATCATGGACCGACCACAGAATTCAGGCCCTGCACCGTTGCAGGTTATGTGGGGAATCTGGTTTTCAATGGCCCTTGCGATGCAGAGATTTCGCCAGTGATCTTTACGAGAGAATGGAAACTGTGCGATGGTCACCAAAAAGTCTGCCCTTTTCAGGGCGAGGTTCCGGGCAACTTCTGGAAAGCGCAGGTCGTAACAGATCTCAAGGCCCACCCTGCCGCGCTTGGTGACGAGAGGAGAGATACTGGCCCCACCGTCGAAATGCCCTTTTTCGGGTCCGAAGGGGTGGATCTTGGGCTGGAAACAAACTCCTCTCGAATCCAGAGTGAAACCCAGATTCGTGCGACCATCGACTAACGATCCGATGATCATGCAATCGTGTTCGTGAACCAAGGCACAAAAAGGATCGAGAGAGGGATAAGGAGGACTATCCGAGACATCTCTTTCGTAGCAAAAACCGGTGAGGAAGAGTTCAGGAAAGACCAGGATCTCAGCGCCCCTCGCCAGGGCAAATCTGGCCATTTTAAGTGCCTTTTGGAGGTTTTCCTCCTTGCGGCAAGGCTGGATCTGAAGTTGGATGGCGGCGGCAAGCATCATTCAAAGACGAAGACATTCGTATATATTAAGGTGACTACCCCCTCCAATCACATATGGAACAGGAGAACTCCTTGCCGTTCCGGTCTCCGATATGGTGGCACTGGTAAGGCACGTCTCGCTCGTATACACAGGTTCTACCAGAAACACCGGAACGCCAGCATCAGGCGCTTTGTAGCTCACAAACTCCCTCATCTGGTAGAACGCCCACGTATGGAGCGATTTTATCCGGCGTTGACAGAAGGTCACGTCGGTCTTATAGTGGCCAACGCCTACAAGATTAAACATATCCCAGGCAGGAAGACCGAT
>CAZXBV010000335.1:0-1543 GCA_964639155.1 uncultured Methanotrichaceae archaeon | reverse complement strand
GGGATTCTACGTATAGTGTTTAACGATACCTTTTGGACAAATCTCAAACTCGTAAGAGTTTTAGTGTATTCCATTATTGCCTTAAATCGTTATCGATGGCCAGAAACGAAGGGGAGGGCTCCGCTTTCATCCTCGGCCTAAAGACCGGGGACTTCCCGCTCTGCCCTCTCCCCACCCGTAAGTTAAAAAATGTTTGGATGAATACATCCTGCCTCTAACTTTATCACTGGAAAATTCGATCGTGCCACCTCAACCGTGACAACATCTCCTAGCCAATGCTTATAAGTATTTGAAGACAAAGTTCCGGATTTATATGCCATTCTGCAGCGTAGAAGAGGCTATCGAAGAGATAAAGAAGGGCAACTTCATAATAATTCTCGACGATGAATCGCGAGAGAACGAGGGCGATCTGGTAATCGCAGCGGAAAAGGTCACCCCAGAAGCAATAAACTTCATGGCCAAGTATGGGCGAGGCCTGATCTGCGTTCCTCTGGCAGCAGAAAGGGTCGAGGAACTCAACCTCCCCCAGATGACTCAACATAACACCGAGAAGATGGGGACCGCGTTTACAGTCTCGGTGGACGCCAAGGGCCGAGGTGTCACCACTGGAATTTCGGCCTTCGACCGAGCCGAGACCGTGAAGACTCTTATAGATCCAGAATCTGGGAACGCCGATCTGGTCATGCCCGGCCACACTTTCCCGCTCCAGGCCAAGGAAGGCGGCGTTTTGAGAAGGACCGGCCACACCGAAGCATCGGTGGACTTAGCAAGGCTCGCTGGTCTTAATCCTTCCGCGGTGATCTGTGAGGTCATGGCCGACGACGGTACCATGGCCCGGCGTCCTGAGCTTGAGGAATTTGCAAAACTGCATGGCTTCAAGATGACCACCATCGAGCGGCTGATCAAGTACAGAATGCACAGCGAAAAGCTGGTTATGAGGGTGGCCGAAGTTGACATGCCCACTGAATTTGGTCACTTCAAGGCGATCGGTTACGAGAACTTGGTGGATGGCCTGTGCCATGTTGCATTGGTGGCAGGAGATCCGTCTTCTGAAGATGTTCTCGTTCGAGTACACTCAGAATGCCTCACAGGAGACGTCTTCAAATCGAAAAGGTGCGACTGCGGCGATCAGCTCCATCAGTCCATGAGCATGATCAGCGAAAACGGTAACGGAGTCCTTCTCTATATGCGCCAAGAAGGGAGAGGGATCGGACTTGCCAACAAGCTTCGGGCATACCACCTCCAGGAGAACGGTTACGACACGGTGGAAGCAAACCACAAGCTGGGTTATCCTGCTGATCTTAGGGATTACGGAATAGGGGCCCAGATATTGGTGGACCTTGGTGTAAAGGAGATGAGACTTCTCACCAACAATCCAAGAAAGATTGTCGGCCTTGAAGGGTATGGTCTCAAAGTCAAGGAACGTGTGTCGATCGAGATTCCACCCACCAAAGCAAACAGGCACTACCTGGAGACGAAAAGAGACAAGATGGACCATCATCTTCAGCTTCTGGATGGTGCGAAAGACGAGTAGACGCCTAAT
>CAZXBV010000334.1:0-1546 GCA_964639155.1 uncultured Methanotrichaceae archaeon | reverse complement strand
GTGTTGCAGAAAAGATGGATTAGGTGAGCTTCGAGATCCGATTCTTGAGCTTGGGGGTGCCTGAGCACCTGAATACAAGCCAGGGTCTTGACCATGGAAAGGCCGTCAAGAAGAGCCCATTGGCCTAGCGATCTTTGGACGGTCGGAAACGTCCAGGGGTCGCGCTAACACGACGAGAACCCGGAAAAGCTGCATCTTCTGGTAAGAGTGCTGGGGTTGACATGGCCTTTAGGATCTCCAGCGCTAAAAAGAGACGAACGATAAAAAATATTTGGGGTAGATTGCCGGGCTGAAGATCAACGCGCGCCAAAAGATTCAAAGCCCGCGCCTTCAGGACGAACGCAAGCCAGATCCCCCCTACTTTAGAGGGGGGAGGAATGCGTTCAAATTTATGTGAACTAACATGTATAGAGTTCACCTCCATTTTTTGGAGTTATGCGTACCAAAGATTGTGGAGTCAATCTTGGGATCCGACTTCCTCTCGATCTGATACTGAAAGGTTTGTATGGTGCAAGCACTGTCCCTACCTCCCAGGACTGTTTAACCGGCACCCTTAGAGCCTGAAACTGAGGCGGCATTCCAGGGTAACTATAGTGCTTAACGATACCTTTCAGCCAAATCTCGAACTCGTAAGAGTTTGAGATTTGGCCTATTCGTATCGTTAAGCACTATTCTGGCGAGAACCGATTAGTATCATCTAATCGGTTCTCGACTATAAATTCTTTCGTATCGGCTCCCGATCGTGTAAAACTCCTCAATCGGGGATCTGGTCAACCAGGGCACATTACATGCCCGTCACTTTAGTGGCGGGTAGTTGACTCTAATTTAGATTACCTTCTTTCCTGCAGCAGGCCCCCACATGGCGTTGTAGACCGCTTCCACCTTCACTATGACGGCTGACTTTGCAGGAAGCTTGTTGTTGACACCCAAAACCCACTTTGTCATCTCTTCGTACTTGGGACCTTCTTTGTAAACCTCGGTCCGCCCTTTGACCTGGAACGACTTCTTTGTCTCGGTATCGTAACAGAGGATCGATATCTTGGGATTCGCCTCCAAGTTGGCCGCAGTCTTGTAGAAGAAGTTGTCCGCGATCATTATGGTCTCGTCATCCAACACCTTCAGGAACCCGACGTAAACCACGTTGGGAGTTCCATCGGCATCCGCCGTCGCGATTGGTGCTGGCTTTTGCTTTTCGAGAGTTTCTCTCACGTCTGCAGGCATTTTAACCATTTCAATCACCTTTATAGGGACTGTGTAACAATTTATTTATCTCTTGCGTTGGATCAACACAAAATCTGGCAATTTCCGCCCAAAACCATCCTCTTTGGCCCTCCAACCGGCCTTGTGAGTGCGGGGTTTCGCGAAGGAAAGACAATCCTCTTCACGTAAATGGGGGGCGTGATAGATGAAAATGGAAGGGAAAAAAGAGAAGAACGAAGACGCAAAGCGGATAACATCAGGATTTTGCAGTTTGGCCAAACCCCTTTGCCGCCAGATCAAGCAATCCTTTCGCCAGCGTTAGGTCCAGAATTCGCCTCGTAAATCT
>CAZXBV010000333.1:0-1549 GCA_964639155.1 uncultured Methanotrichaceae archaeon | reverse complement strand
TTCTCGCCAGAATAGTGTTTAGGGTAGAGGATGTCTTATGAGTTGGGTCTACGTCGACGGAGAATTTGTTCCCGCTGAAAAGGCGGCGGTTTCGATATACGATCACGGTCTGTTGTACGGTGATGGGGTTTTTGAGGGGATAAGAGCCTACAACGGCAGGGTTTTCAGGCTGGAAGATCACGTGAAAAGGCTCTACGACTCTGCAAAAGCCATCATGCTCGAAGTTCCTATAACTGAAGAGGAAATGTGCTCTGTGATCCTGGAGACTCTCCGGAAAAACGATCTATCAGACGCTTACATAAGGCCCATAGTGACCAGGGGCAAAGGAGACCTGGGGCTGGATCCATTGAAGTGCCCTGTGCCTTCAGTCATCGTCATCAGTCAAGAGTGGGGTGCAATGTATGGCGACCTCTACGAAATTGGCCTTACCGCAGTCACCGTCACAGTCAGGAGAAACTCGCCTGCCGCATTGCCGCCCAACATCAAATCGCTCAATTATCTAAACAACATCTTGGCCAAGATCGAAGCCAACATCAAAGGCGGCAACGAGGCCATATTCCTGGATGCAGAAGGCAACGTCTCTGAAGGCAGCGGTGACAACATATTCATCGTCAAAAACGGCGCGATCTTCACGCCTCACACCATGAACAACTTGAAAGGCATAACCAGGCTTGCGGTCCTAGAAGTTGCTGAATCAAAGGGATACAGCCTCAGCGAAGTTGATCTGGGACTCTTTGACCTTTACACTGCAGACGAGATCTTCGTCACCGGAACCGCAGCTGAAGTGGGACCGGTCACCAAGATAGACGGCCGGGTCATAGGGGATGGAAAGCCGGGCCCCATCACCAAAGACCTCATGGAGGGTTTCAGGGAGCTGACTTTGAGCACAGGGACGCCGATCTAAAAAAACACCCCATTCTTTCAGATTTTTTATATTGTGCTGCTCATGGAATTTTTATGAATCCATGTAATTCGTTCATTCAGGCATCACTTTAACCAGGACTTTCCTGCGTCGGGGTCCGTCCAACTCTATGAAGAGGACCTTTTGCCACGTCCCCAGGTTGAGCGTTCCATCAATCACCGGAAGGATCTGGCTGTTTCCGAGCAATATCGCTTGTAGATGGGAATGTGCGTTGCTATCGATCTTGTCGTGAAGATAGCCTTCACCAGGGGGTGCCAGCGAGGCCAATCTTCTTAAAATGTCATGGATAAGGCCACTTTCGGCCTCGTTGACAACGATTCCAGTGGTGGTGTGAATTGTGTAGACCAGGCAGATTCCCTCTTGCACGCCGCTCGCGTCGACGGCCTCTTCGACTTTCGAGGTGATGTCTACGATCTGCATGTTCTTCTCGGTCTCGATCTCTATCAACAAAATCACCAGGACATCCTTTGGATACGAAGGAATTTAAGTGGATCGGAGCGCAAATTATCTACGTGTTGAGGCATCATTGCTAGCAAGGATTCGTATGGAGAACAACAACATATTCGAGCAATTCGTCGATCTTTTCTCCCAGCTTTTCAGCATTGTCGGCGCGGTTCTCATCGTGTA
>CAZXBV010000332.1:0-1560 GCA_964639155.1 uncultured Methanotrichaceae archaeon | reverse complement strand
TTCTTTCCTCTTCTTTCCAAGCCCGCCCTCTGAGATCAGGTTCTGATAAGCTTCACAAGCCATCGCTTTCACGTCCATTCCCATCTCTCTTGCGACGAGGAGGGCCACAACTTCTAGGTCGACTAACCCCTGTAGCGAGGCCTGTCGATCGTTTGCCATGGCGATAACCTCTTTGCGATTCATCCCCGTCTCAGAGGAGATGAGTCGAAGCGCCTTTTCTAAGACGTCTTCGTCTCTTGTCGGCTTGAAGCCAAGAGGGACGCTCACTTCCTCTTCGTCGAAGTTGGCGTGGACCATATCTCCTTCTACTCGGACCAATCCTTCCTCGGAGGCTTCTTGCAAGAGTTCCCTGACCTTGTCGGGGGATCCCCATTTGAGGTCAAGAGATATGGCGAATATGAAATCACTCACCTTCAGGCTCTTCTTGCCCCGTTTCTTGAAAGGGGTGGCCACCAGGTAGGCCCGTTCACGGTCCAAGGAGTCCACCTGCATCTAAGTGAATCGATATCGTGGTCATAATGCCTGTGCCATGATACCCAACTATTTATATACCTATCCAAGATCAAAATAGAATGGCTTTGGCAGCTAGATGGAAAAGCTAAATATCCTTTTATCCCAACCCAAAGTGCATGAAGAAGGAGACTCGTCTCATCCTGGCCCTGGACGTTCTCTCAGAAGACGGGGCGCTCGATCTGGTCACCGCCCTAGAAGGACACGTCGATTATGTGAAGATAGGCTACCCCCTAATCCTGGCCGCGGGACTGGGAATAGTTCATAAAGTATCAAAGATCGTCCCAGTGATAGCCGATCTCAAGGTTGCAGACATCCCCAACACCAACACCCTGATCTCTCAGCAGGTCCTGGCAGCAGGGGCCGTCGGCCTGATCGCTCATGCCTTCGTTGGAAAAGACAGCCTCAAAGCCTGTGTTAAAGCCGCCAAAGAGAAGGACGCCCTGGTATTTGCAGTGACCGAGATGAGCCATCCTGGCGCAGAAGAGTTCATGGCGCCTTTGGCCTTCGAACTTGCTCGGGCCGCAGTAGATGCGGGCGCAGATGGCGTCGTTGCACCGGCAACTAGGCCTGAAAGGATTAGGCTCGTCCGCTCTGCAATCGGCGATAAGATCATCATATCGCCAGGCGTCGGGGCCCAAGGAGGGTCGGCAAGATCTGCCCTTGATGCTGGGGCAGACTACCTCATAGTGGGAAGATCTATCACCGATTCCGAAGATCCTGCCAAGGTTGCTGACAAGATCCTGGAACAGATTAGGTGACTCTACAAAAACGTTTTCATACATAAACCTCAATAATGTTGGATATGATAGTCGCAGATCTCAGTTTGAGATTTGTCCTATTCGTATCGTTAAGCTCTAATCTTTCGAGAACCGATTAGACCCACCTAATCTGCTCTCGATTATAATTTTGTATTTTCCCCCACTTACATTCCCTAGGTCGGGACTGTGAATCATTGGAAATCATCAACATGCGACCGAATGGGCAACATCATAAAAATGGGCTTTCCGTATTCGTTTTTTCAGATTTTCTTCAATGACCGCCATCCAC
>CAZXBV010000331.1:0-1566 GCA_964639155.1 uncultured Methanotrichaceae archaeon | reverse complement strand
GCAAAAGAGCGATGGCCACACATATACAAACCTCCAAGGAATTTTCGTGATCGAACCCGAGGGTAGTAACTTCTGATCTGGTTGACGTTTTATGGAACGTATCTTAACGAGATATTCAGCTAACGTTTTTGTTGTTGGCCCCGCTCAGATATGCTCCACTTTCAAACCCAAGCTAAATTGAACCCAACGATTCGAATTCCTGGTGAAACATCAACCGTATGTTGGGGCTCTACCGATCCGTTAGAAGGACATTGTTTACTTCTTCACAGTGATCTGCCGCTCTTGAAACCCATCGCCTTACCGTGTCGGGTGAAACTTCAAGGACTTCACCAACAGCACTAAGACTCATACCTTTCATTACCAATTTCAATGCCAGCACCACTTTCTCGTCTTCAGTACGGAAGTCATAGAAAGCGGTGTTTGTCCAGTCACAGAAAACTTTGCCACAAGTGCGACAGATGTACTTTCGGACCCTACCTGATTTAATTTTACCTCAACCTATTGTGCAGGAACTACCATTCTCTCTTCGTTCTTCACCCATTTCTCAGAATTTCCATCACCTTATCTCTACAATCTTTCAGCAGGATCTCAGGAATTCCTTCCGCTTCCAAAGCAGAAGCACCCTTATGGCCGCCACCATCTCCATCGTGGTGCTTTCCCACATAGTTCATGATCTTTGCAAGGTCGACACCCGCCAGGATCGCCTTCCGTCTGGCTCTTCCCGATATTCTGGTGACTTTTCCATGTTTTCCTGCAACAAAGGCAACGTCTGCACCGATGTTCACCAATGTCATGGCCGCAGATCCCTCAAAAGCGCTTACCTGAGTGGTCACTATGATCCAATCGTCCGCCCAATTGATCTCGGCCCGGCTCATGGCCTTGAGGATTGCAATCCTCCTGGAACGGTCGGCAGGAACCCTCGAAAGGACACTCAGAGCCTGGTCATATTCGACGTCACACTTATCCAGAATTTCGGCAACAGTTGCAAAAGATCCCAACGTCGCATGTTTGAACTGGCCGGTGTCGGTGATAATCCCCACTATAAGGCCGAGAGCTGCCTTGGGACTTGCCTCAATTCCGTTATCCATCAATATATTCCAGACGATCTCGGCTGTGGAATCTGTCTGCCTTTGGATATAGAACGCGGCCTTTTCAAGGAGTCCTTCGTCCTGGTGATGATCGATCACAGCATATTCCCCAAGATCGAGATTCCCTATCTGAAGGCCGACTGCAGTATCCATGACAACGACGAGATCGTACTTTTCCAGCGAGGGATCTATTATGGGCTCGGCTCCAATGGCTCCGATCAGGCTCGATGCAGCCCTGTTTATTCCTTCAACTGCGGCAAGATCGCCCCCGAACCCCTCTTGGAGCGCAAAGGCGCTTCCGATGGCGTCTGGATCCGCGTTTCTGTGACAGAGGTAAAGGACCTTCTCGTATCGCCTGGTCCGTGCTCCAAACTCACCCTCGTCAATCCTCATCTCGTATGCTGCCTCCTAATCATGGGCGTTTGTGAACTACCCCGCCCTAAAGGGCGGGGCTTCCTGATTCATCACTAGAACTTGC
>CAZXBV010000330.1:0-1572 GCA_964639155.1 uncultured Methanotrichaceae archaeon | reverse complement strand
TGCGTCGTCACACATTTTTGCACAACTTCGCATATTTATGCCCTGGTGATCAGATCCGGGTTCAACGTCGCCCTCTTGATCTTGGGAAGAGCACCCCAAAGCGCCATCTCTTCACCCTTGATCACTAAAGCGCCTTCGATATTAGTCTTACCTAGTATGTCAAAGCAGCGTTCCAAATTGCCCGATTCAGAAACGGCGTTCCCAAGAGCTGTTGCGGCAGCGTCCGCCAAAGAGATGTCTTTGGAGATTGCCAAAGCTGCATCTGCAAACCCAAAGCTCATAGAAGGGCCCACAGTCCCGCTGCTGGTGCAAATCCCAAGGGGCGTATCCTTAGAAGGAAGCTCGAAGGCCAGGTTCTCAAGTGGCGAAGTTCCTGCATATATTCCAATCATCACCGACTTTTCGTTGATCAAAGCGATGTCCCCGCCATTATCGACTATGGCGCAAGTTGCACCGGCATCGATCATGGCTTCAAGGGCAAAACGAGCGATCGTTCCTGCAACAGCGCTCATGGGACCGATCCCCACGATAGATCCGGCTCTTGCCATCTCCTGGACTATGAAGGGCGCGTCACTTAGGGGTGCGTCATAAGGCTCCAAGGTGAGCGTGAAGAAAGGATCCCTATCGATGAAATCTTCTAGAAGGTGGCGCTGCCGCTTGATTTCTTCGAGGGCGGCATCGACGTGAGCCCGCTTTTGAGCCGTGATCGTCACCACGGTCTGCTTGAGCCTGTACCTTTCCATTATCACGTCTAGACCTCTTCTGAAAAATCGAGGTTCGAATCGGGATGTTTTAGGGCCCAAAAGACAGTGTCAGGCCTTCCCTTCACCAGTGCCACGATCTCTTCGCCATAGTCTACTTCCAGAACTTCGGCCACCTCGTATATCCTGGACAATCTGCCCATACCATCTTTCGAAGAGGACAACTTTATCTCGAAGGTCTCCAAGGGCGGAAGTTTCTCCAAGACGAGATCGATCAGATCACCAAGGCCTTGACAATTCTTGGCAGATATGGTCACAGGACTTGGCGCAAGATCTGAAACAGTCTCTATCCTCGCCGAAATTTCTTCTTCAGATAGGCGATCTGCCTTGTTGAAAACCGTCACTATGGGTGCGTAGTTGCCGCAGTCCCAGAGAACTTCGTGACAGGCCACCAACTTTTCTCTTAGGATTGGGGCTGGATCACTCAGGTCAGAAACCAACAAAACCAGGTCCGCTTCCACGATCTCGGCCAGAGTGGACCTGAAGGCTTTGATAAGGAACAAAGGAAGGTCGCTTATGAAACCGACGGTATCGGTTAAAAGCAACCTTCGACCCTTCACATCCAACGCCCTCGTTGTGGGAGAAAGTGTAGTGAAGGGCTGGTCTTTTGAAGATACGCCCTCTTTGGCCAAGGTGTTGAAGAGGGTGCTTTTCCCGGCGTTGGTATAACCGGCGAGAGCCACCAGGTCGAAGCCCAGATCTTTTCGTCTCTGACGTCTTTTTTCGCCTCTGTCTTCCACACCCTTGAGCTCACCTTTGATCTTGGCGATCCGGGCCTTGATGTCACGGTACATCGAGATGTCGTAGCTTC
>CAZXBV010000329.1:0-1600 GCA_964639155.1 uncultured Methanotrichaceae archaeon | reverse complement strand
TTAACGATACCTCTTGGACAAATATCAAGCGAATGGGTGCTTTACCGAGTCTTTTCTTGCGAGAGCCTCGCTCACCGTCGGCGCGTCTTCAACTGCCCTTTCGATGGCCAGCTTCGTTGCTTCGTAGTTGTAATCGTGTATCTTCGTTTTGTCTTTCGCATCCCACTCGATGAAAACCGAGACGATTATCAAGAGGTCGTCGGCCAGATTTTCTGGAATGGTCCCTTCTGCAACGCTATCCATGACGGCTTTGGCCACGGCTGCTTGAGCTGGTCCAAACATCAATATCGCTTGAGCCGCGTTCTTGATGGTAACTTTGTTCACCATCAAGGTGCTGGGTTTGGGCTGAAGGTTTGGCTCAAGCACTGCAAGGAGCGGTGTGTGTCCTCTTCGCGGGGAGGCAAGAGCGTTCATGAAAGCTTCGTCGACGTAGCCGCCTTTCTTGCCTATGACCAAATCTATGTGGGCGACTTCAGGGCCCACTCCTACGAGGGCCTCGCCAACCAGTGATTTTTCGAAATGGCGTGTCATGACCCAACATCTATCTTTAATTGCGTATAGTTTTATCGGCCAAAGCGGATCAAACCCTATCGAATCAGGCCCTGACAGTTCTGAACCTGAGAAGGTGGTCTGCCAGGACCAGGGCCACCATAGATTCTGCAACAGGAACTATTCTTGGGGGGATCGAAGGGTCGTGCCGGCCCCTTATCTCGATCGTCGTTTCGGCTCCTGTGGATAGATCGACTGTCTTTTGGGGCGCGGATATTGAAGGCGTGGGCTTGACCGAGATCCTGCAAAGTATGGGCGCGCCCGTCGAGATTCCGCCCAAAATCCCGCCAGCGTTGTTTGTCTCGAACCTGACCTTTTTCTCGTCGGGGTGAGCGCCAGAAACGTTTGCGGAGAACTGACCACGAGAAATCTCGGACGGTATGGGATCTGGATGAGACGAGGGCGGAATTTGATCGCAGCGTGCAGGGAGAATTGGATCGTTCATCTCGCGTCCTCGCATCCGGGCGCACTTTGTGCCAACCCCGATCTCAACGGCCTTGACCGCGCCGACGCTCATCAGGGCCTTGGCAAGGTCCGCATCCAATTTATCGAAGACCGGATCGCCCAGGCCTGGTGGCACGCCCACGGCCAGGATCTCGGCTGCGCCGCCCAGGCTGTCGCCTTCTTTTCTGGCCTGATCCAAGGATGCCACCATCTTTTCGGCAGCAATGGGATCTGGACAGCGAACTGGATTTGCCTCTGCTCTCTCTTTGAGGCGGGATAAGAAAGACGAGGAGGATAAGTCTTCAGATGGAACTTTGGCCACGATGTCGCCCAGTTCCACCACGTAACCTGCAAGTTCGATCCCATTCTGTGCGAGAAACTTCTTTGCGATCGCGCCTGCCGCAACTCTGCCTGCAGTCTCTCTGCCAGAAGATCTGCCGCCGCCTCTGTGATCTCGAATTCCGTAACGAGCTTGATAAGTGTAATCGGCGTGACCTGGCCGGGGCTTATCTCTCAAATCATCGTAGGCGCCGGATTTTGCGTCTTTGTTTCTGATCATCATCGATATGGGCGTTCCAGTGGTCGTGCCCTCGAAGGTGCCGCTCAG
>CAZXBV010000328.1:0-1619 GCA_964639155.1 uncultured Methanotrichaceae archaeon | reverse complement strand
TCATTGTGTGGGCTAATTGAAATCGATTAACTTACCATGATAGCAATTTGGGATGGCCCTCGCGTAATAGATCCCGGAATATTTTCAGGGTTCGCCCGAAGCGTCACTTGGCGCCCCCTGAGATTGCAGAACCTGGGCCGAGGTTATTGCCCCATCGTGGCCACGTTGGGGATTGATTCGGCCCGGTTCCAATCGAAAATCAGATTCCGATCCCGATTCACATATTCAAGACTTTGTCGAACTCCTCTTCGCTCAAGTACTGTGGCGAGTATTCTGCCCCTCGCTCTTTTAGGGCCCTGATGTAAGAGCGCAGGTGTTTTTCAGATCCTACCAGAAGCCCTCCGTAAACGGAATGAAAATCAGGCTTGTCGGTGTTGGCGATCTGGGTCTGAAGGTCGTGAACGCTCATCTCCTCGACCACAGCACCAGCTTTCAGGGCGTCAACTGGTGATTTTGCCCCTTCCTCTAGCAGATCGTCATACATCTTTTGAATATCCTGATTGGCGTACTTTCCATTTCCGTCTTGAACTGGATCTTCCAGCCCATATTTATCCATCAAAATCTTGACCGAGTCCATATGGATCTGTTCAGAGCCTGCGACATTCCAGAAGATAGGAAGCTTCGTTTCTTTGTACAGCTCAAGGTAGAGATCCTTGGCCATGATCTCTTCTTCTCTGATGAAAAGGATGCCTTCTTGTTCGCTGGCCGTGAGGCTCGCCATAACTTCTCGGGCCTCGCTTGCGTTCGCCCCAAGGTCCAGGTACCCTTCTGCTCGGGCCACGTTGTGACTGGACTGAAGGTTGTTGGAATCTGCCATCCCCCAGATTATCGAGATACCTTGGCCAGGGGTCAACACGCGATCGAACTCATCACCGGTGTCCAGTTTCCTCTTGAACTCGATCACGGTGTAACCGTCCTTTTCGCTTCCGCCAAACTCCAGAACGTCATTTGTTCCGCCAAGCATCTCGTCTGAAGAGTGAGGGCCATAGTTATCGATCGAATACTGATCTTCCACGACTGTTGCCTTTCCGTCCACCGACCCCATCACGATATCTGCACCCGTCATCCATTCTATGGGGTCAAAGCCTATGGCGATCCAGCCAGAGGTCTTGCCCTTCAATGCCATGTAGAGGTTTTCGTCATCAGTTTTCCAGAAGACTTCGAGATCGCCGCCAGAATATCCACGACTCTCTGGGCCGTAGAGGATCATGTTTCCAGCGTACTCGTTCTCCTTTACGGCGCCGTCGGGTTTCCAGATGCCTGAGTCTTCCAGCTCAGGGGTTTCCTGCTGGACACATCCCGAGAGAAATATCATTATCAAAACGAGAAAGAGACATTCAAACTTCATGCTCACACCTAGTATTACTTTATTATCCCTGTCACATATCAACCTGTCGAAATCCGAGAGGAACGGGTTTTCTGGAATGGATGATATGGCGGGTATTGCCCTTGTTTCTCCGCAAATCTCACGGATATGTGTGAAGGGCCGACAGAGTTTTTAAGGAGTTATTCCAGTTTCAACTAAGAGAGTGAGCAAACATGAACGGTATCTTCAAGTGTGGGTTAGTAGCCGCATTGCTGATATGTGGCGCGATGAGTGTTGCAGTTGGGGAAGATGA
>CAZXBV010000327.1:0-1639 GCA_964639155.1 uncultured Methanotrichaceae archaeon | reverse complement strand
CTTATACGGACGGACCTTGCCACTGGGATCACGAAGATCCTGCCGTCACCAAACTTTCCGGTCCTGGCCGCTGTGCTGATCGTCTCGATCAGCACATCTACATCTTCATCTTCCACGACCAGCTCGATCTTGACCTTGGGGAGAAGGTCAACTTCTATGTATCGGCCCCTGTACTGGAGCTTGATCCCCTTCTGCTCGCCTCGACCAGTCCCTTCAGTCACCGTCATTGAGACAAAGCCTTTCTCTTCGAGAGCGTTCTTCACTTTGTCCAACCTTTCAGGCCGGATTATCGTCTCAACCTTCATCAATTTTATCACCTCTTAGGTGTAGGCTTTTTCTCCGTGAAGAGCTATGTCGAGTCCGACATATTCCTCTTCTTCAGTGACTCTAAGGCCCATGGTTGCATCCACAACTTTTGCCAGAACGAAGGTCATGACGAAAGCGTAAACTACAGCTGCACCAGCGCCGATCGCCTGGGCCACAAACTGGTCAACGTTGCCCTGGAGAAGCCCGGAGTATCCGCCGATCGCTTCGCTTGCGAATATGCCAGTCGCAAGAGCGCCCCAAAGGCCACCGACACCGTGTACCGCCCAGGCATCAAGGCTCTCGTCAAGTCCCTTGCCCACTCTGAAGAGAAGCGCCCTGTAACAGAGGACGCCTGCAACCGCACCTATCACGAGGGCGGACATGGCGTCGACGAAACCTGCCGCAGGTGTTATCGCAACGAGTCCTGCGATTGCGCCGCTGACCATTCCAAGGGCAGAAGGCTTTCCGCTGATCCAGGAGGCAAAGAGCCAGGCCAAGGCACCTGCTGCCGCGGAGGTGTTTGTCACAACGAAGGCGTTTGCTGCGAGTCCATCTGCCGCAAGAGCGCTACCTGCGTTAAACCCAAACCAACCAAACCACAGCAAGGCCGCACCGAGCATCGCCATTGGGAGGTTGTGTGGTTCCATACCGTGCTCGCCGAACCCTACCCTCTTGCCGATCACCAAGGCGAGAGCCAAAGCGCCGAAACCAGAGCTTATGTGGACTACGGTACCGCCGGCAAAGTCAAGTGCCCCAAGGGAGCCGAGCCAGCCGCCGCCCCAGACCCAGTGGGCCAGAGGATCGTAGACCAGAGTTGTCCAAAGAAGGCCAAAGACGATAAAGGAACTGAGCTTGACTCTCTCGGCCACTGCAGAGGTTATGATCGCAAGGGTAATCCCAGCAAAGACCAGCTGGAACGCCATGAAGATGAGACCGGGTATCGTGCTATCTCCTGTATCCATCCCGACGCCCTTTAGGCCCAGGAAGTCTAACCCCCCAATGACGCCGCTTATATCCGTCCCGAAAGAGAGGCTGTAGCCCACTAAAACCCACTGGACGCTGACCAAGGCCAATGCTAGGAAGGAAAGGCCGATCATGGAGACCACGTCCTTCTTCCTGACGAGACCTCCGTAGAACAGGCCCACTCCAGGGATCATGAGCATGACCAGGGCCGTTGAGATCAATATCCAGGCTGTATCGCCGCTGTCTAAAACCATATTCGCCACCTATATAATTATCATCAACTTATCATCAGGTAAATTAATTTCACAACTTTACATTAACTCAATTAATCAGCGCGATATAAAAAGAGATTTGATAAAGTTTCATAGGA
>CAZXBV010000326.1:0-1659 GCA_964639155.1 uncultured Methanotrichaceae archaeon | reverse complement strand
ACATCGAAGTTGGCCTTCTCAGGAACGGGAGCCGGTTGGTTGAAGATATCCCGGTGGCGCTTCACAGCCAGGCCATGGACCACCACATGGGGGTATTTGCAACTACCGGAATGGGAAAGTCCAACTTCATGAAGGTCTTTGCAGCTTCCTGCATGAAACACGCGGCTTTGGGTGAATCGAAGTTTGGCCTTCTCATCGTCGATCCCCACGGCGAGTACATATTGGGCAAAAAAGAGGTCAAAGGGCTCCTTCACCTCGATCGATACAGAAGCGGGATCGTCTGCTACTCTACAGATCCGCGCCATCTTCAAGATCCAGAGGTCTCTGAGCTGAAAATTGCAGTAACTGAGATCAGACCTTCTGATATAGAGGTCCTCTACGACTGGACCCCTGCCCAAAGAGAGGCGTTAGAGGCGGTCTCCAGAGTATTCTATGAAGATACTTGGCTCGACGACATCTTGACTCCTGAAGGCACCGCCATGATGATCGCCGAAGATTTCCACGAAAAGACCGTCGGCAGGATCAAGCGGACCATAAAGAACATCCTGGACAAAAACAAGTACATAGGACCCACAAGGTCCAGCGTTCCAGGGATAATATCCAATCTCCTCGAAGGAAAGGTGGTCCTCATAGACATTCCTCAGCTTGGCGAAAGGAGCGAACTTTTCCTCTTATCTTTGATATCCCGGCACATCTTGGAGCGGTACAAGCGAGAGTCTTCTGAAGGGACGAGAGCAAATGCTTGTCTCATAACGATAGAAGAGGCGCAAAGGGTCCTTGGTGGTGGCGAAGGAAGCCTAGCGAGGTTCGAGTCGATAGCTCGTGAAGGCAGAAAGTTTGGGGTGGGTCTTTGCGCCATAACTCAGCAGCCAAAATTAATCGATAAACAGCTCCTCTCCCAATTCAACACTCTCGTCATCCTTGGCCTCGCCGACAGGAACGACCGAACTCGCCTCGAAGAGTCGGCAAAGCAGGACCTATCTGCCTTGGATGTGGAGATCCAGACGCTCGAAAAGGGCGAAGCCATCATAAGCACGCTCAACATACCGTTCCCGGTGCCTGCGAGAATTCATCTATACGAAAAGTACCTGGAACGGCTGAACAGAGATGATGGGGCCAAAGATGCGTCCAACAGAGGCCAAAACTTCAACCCGCCACCAGATTAACCAGGTAGGAACGGGAATATCATGAAGATAATTCACATGGCAGACTCGCACCTGGGCTTTTCTGCCTACGGCAGAGTCGACAGATGGGGCCGAAATCTCAGGGAAGAAACTGTCTATCAGGGATTCGAAAAGGCTGTAGACAAGATAATCGAGCTTCAGCCTGATCTCGTGGTCCATGCAGGCGACGTATTTCATCACGTAAGGCCAAGGATTAGGCCACTTTACGTCTTCAAGCAGCAAATAGAACGCCTCTCAAAAGAAGGAATCCCCGTCGTGATCATCAGCGGAAATCACGATTCGCCAAAGAGTTATGCCGCTCTTAGCCCTTTCACGCTTTACGAGGGAATGAAAGACGTCCACATAGCGCGTCAATACCAATACGAGCGCTTCAAGGTCCAAGATTACAACTTCCATTGCATCCCTTTCTGTCTTGGTCCTGAAAACTATCTGGACGAATTCAGAAAAATAGAGTACACAGGCAAAGACGTTTTGG
>CAZXBV010000325.1:0-1662 GCA_964639155.1 uncultured Methanotrichaceae archaeon | reverse complement strand
AGGTCGCACAGAAATCAGCCAGTCTTCTGTCATCCGCTACAACGAAACCTATTCATAACATCAAACAACCCGGTCTTGGAAGATGGAGGTCATAGTCAAGAGATCGTCTCGGCGAAAGAAGACGATCCAGGCCCGAATGGATGGCGACGCCCTGTTAGTCATGGCTCCTGCAGACATATCTGACGAGGTGCTGGAAAAACACGTAGCAAAGCTCAAGGTCAAGGTTCAGAACAAGATCAAGACTCAGCTTGCTCCAAAGAACGACGGCCACCTGGAAAAGAGAGCAATCTTCCTCAATCGGAAGTATTTCAAGGGCGCTCTGAGCTGGAATCGGGTCAGCTATTCAGATCGACAGATGAGGCGGTATGGGAGCTGTACTCCCGAAGACAAGACAATCAGGATCAGCACCAAGATGGAGACGATGCCGCAGTGGGTGGAAGATTACGTGATCTTTCACGAGTTAGCGCATCTTTTGGTGCCAAACCACGGCAGAAAGTTCAAAGATTTAGTCGAGCGATATCCTCTCGCCGAAAGGGCCAAGGGATTCTTAATGGGTGTCGAGATGATGGAACGGGGCCGAGTGTAACCCCATTTTCTTATTTTAAAGTGAATCAAAGCCAACGAGGCCCCAGGCTCGGTACCGATGGCGCTTACCAAGCAGCGATCTTCGGCGCCACCTGCCCGAGTCCTGTACTAAAATGTGGCCACACCCGAGAGAAACAGTTAAGTTTCTTAGAGGTCATAAAATTTTTCTGCGATACGGTCATCCAACCATCGAAAGGAGATGACGAATGCCTGCAAACTCCCAAAAGCCGATCCAGGAATTTCTCAAAGCGCTATCTTCGAGCGTCGAGGCGAAGTTTGGCGACAGCGTGGATTTCGTCCTCCTCTTTGGAAGTGCAGCCCGGGGAGAGTGGAAGCGAGGAATAAGCGACGTGGACCTGATAATCCAGGTCGCAGACGAAAAATACGTCGAGGAGGTCAAGGGCTACGTCGATTCGATCTTTTGGGTGCTTGATCTAAAATGCAATACAGGGCTGAGGGAAGCTTGCTCCACTGGCAACAGCGAGGACCGGGTGAAAAGGCTCATCTCGAAGACCAAGCTCTACGTGCCCTACGAAGTCTTCGGGCCAGGAGACATCGACTGGGAAGGCGCGCAGATCAAGAGAAAGGACCTCGCCCTCGGCGCAAAGCTCGTGGCGTCTCAAGCGATGCTCTTCAAAAAGATGAAGGTCGAGGGAAAGATCCTCTACGGCCGCGACATAAGAAAAGTGATCCAGGTCGATGCGAGCTTCTGGGAGAGGATGAAGGCGCTCCTCGTGCCCTACACAATGGCGCTTCTTTCCAGCATCACAGCCCTCCTCGCTCCAAAGACCGCCCTGAAGCTGGCAGACAAGGCCGCGCTCTACTCGATCGAGTCCGCCCTTTTCTTCATGGATCTTCCGGTGGGAATGGGAATCGAGAAGGCAACTGAAGAGTGGAATCGGGAGCTAAAGCACGAGTCAGAGCTGAGGCTGAACCTGTTCAACTTCATGGAGATCGACTCCGTCTTCTCTTTCGACTACAGAAAGCTGGTCCATTTCGATTTTGCAAGGGAGGCGATCGAGCTGAAGTACAACTGGGCCGAGAAGTCGCCAGATTTCGGGCGCTGGGGGACGTTGA
>CAZXBV010000324.1:0-1664 GCA_964639155.1 uncultured Methanotrichaceae archaeon | reverse complement strand
GAATCCGAGTTCGAAGGAATGGGCCACTTCGGATTCCTCAAAAAGTCTGATCCAAAGGCAGGGGCTCAAAGCACGTCCACCTTTGAAGCTCGGGAAGACTACATCGGAAGCTTTAGGGTTATTGAGAATGCAGACGAATATGGCACTAGTGTAAGCTACAACAAGTCTACTATCGGTAAAGGGCTTGTGACCGCTGACAAGAGGCTTGGTGAAACACAGAGAACTTACGAGTCAGGAACTGGCAATTACAGATCTGACGAAGACATAAGGACCGGCTACATGGCAAAAGACATCGTTTTGAAACATAAGCCGGTTAACCAGAGCCTGACTGAGGATGTATCGATAAATCAGTCCATGAAGTGGAAAGAGGGCGTTTGGTCCAAGAACCCGAAAATCAGTTTCATCGGCGAAGAGTATTCCGGGGCGGATCGGTTGGACAAAGAGACCGTGGCCAAAGGACTAAACGAGATGAGCACTGAGGCTGAGTTTTCTGGCGATGCCAGGTACAGAATGATCCTTTTCGAAAAGTCTGAAAACGACTCTAAGAACCACCCACCAGATCCAGTGATAGAGATGGATGATCGGTATTCCGGAGAGTACGACCTTACGCGAAGAGTTCTCTTAAAGGGGGTTCCCACCTACAACCGACCTCACCTGACCGTGACGAAGAACCTCGTCGGCGTCGATCGAGTTTTGGCTGAACCCAAAGAGGTGACCTTTGTGGGCGAGGATGTGGAAAATTGGATCCAAGTTGCAACTTATAACATCTCTGTTGAGAACGACGGGGACCGTGCCTTGGGTCCGATCCAGGTCAAAGACCTGTTCCCGCAAGGGACACATTTCATAAACTCTTCGATGAGGCCTTCAGAGAAGAGCGAAGAGAGTGTGACGTGGACATTAACTTATATTTCCATAGGTGACGTCTTCGACATAGTCCTCAGGCTCGACGTAACCGCCTACTTTGAAGACGATACAAAGCTTCCTTCTGACGCGCTCCTAAACCGGGTGGCTGCGAGGGGTGGCTACGACGGCAAGTGGGTTGAGGCCAGTAACTTCACGACGGTCGAGGTGAACTGGCTCAGATGCTGTCAATCAGACGTTGAAGGCGTCGTCAAGGTCACAAAAACTGCCGAAAAGCTCGAAAACACCACAAACAAGGTCAGGTATTTCTTGACGATCCAAAACATGGTCAACGAGACTTGGTCTCTTCGAATAGAAGACGAGCTACCGTCGGGAATGAAGCTCATAAACTCGTCGGTTCCCTTCGCGTCTTACGAGGGCGATCTTGTCACATGGAATTTGATCGACCTTGGGCCTTTCGAGAACAAACCAATAGTTTACGATGTCGAGGCGTTGACAAGCGGCAGGTTTGTGAACGGTGTCCGGGTCGAGATATTCTCGGCTGAAGGATCTGTTGCTCAACCGATCTATGCCAGTTCCGCGATAGATGTAGGAGAGTTCGAGGGTGAACGGGATCTTCCAGGATGGCAGCCTCCCGACTGGGACTTTGCGATAGATCCTGCCTACTCTTCTGACAGAGCTTGCGATGCCATATGTGGCCTGTGAACGGGGGGAGGGGGACAATCTGTCGGGTTCTAGGTCGGGTACTGAACGTGGCGAAACGAGAGGAAAACGCGTTGGATGTGAGGTTTCCGCGCGGCAAT
>CAZXBV010000323.1:0-1664 GCA_964639155.1 uncultured Methanotrichaceae archaeon | reverse complement strand
AAGTGTCGTTAAGCACTATAAACACAATACGTCAAACACTATACGGGGAAAGATTTATCTCTGAGGAGCGAATGGGGGGAGTGCTCTAAGTGCCGGGGTAGGGTAGGGGACATCCTTTGGGACTGTGGATCCCATGACCCGGGTTCGAATCCCGGCTCCGGCCCCTAATTTTGCTGGTGGTGCTTGAGGAGTTTTGTGTTAACTATGTTTTTGAGCGAATGTTTTGGTTGAGCCAAGCTGAGCCTCGTTATGATTCTTCATCTTCGCCTGCGACGGCTGGACTCGTCCTTTCTACCCCATTAACCCTTCTTATTTTCTTGGCCTGAGGTCTACATACAAGGCAGCCAGTCAATTCTCGATGCCGAAGAGCTTTCGTTCTTTCTTAGTTGGACGTATTTGTCTATGGAGAATACTCCGGTAGTGTCCTCCACGCTCCTTCCGATCTCTATGTATCTTTTCTCTCCTTTTTCCCTGGAGAGCCATCCGATGTGAGATACACCAATAACGTTGGAATTGAAGCTAGCATCGATGCCGCTATCGTTGACGTCGCTTGAATTTCCGACACCGACGGTGCTTATCTGTGTCACCTTCTCCAAGCTCTCGGCGTTGGAGTACTGCTCGGTCACCACGGCTCCTGCATCGTAATTAATCACGCAAAGAGAATCTTTCCACTTCTGATCGTAAGTTCCAGTCTGGTAACTCACAGGGAAGTACTCGAAGCTGGCTTCCTGAGTGTAGTTAATGTAGTTTTGATTCACGTTCAGCTCAAACTCGGTCCGATCATAGAAGTTACCGCTTCCTGAGATCCTGCCCACTATCTTCTGGCCACTGTAACCCTCAGCGGTCTGGCCCACTATCTCATGGCTTCTGTAACCAACGCCCTCGATCACTGACCTTTCATAAACGTGATTTGCAGCCTCTGCGGGCCCCAAGACCGAAATCATGAGGATCGCCGCCAAGGCAATAGTCCATCGATTCAAGCTGAATTTTCCCCCAACTATCCAGGGAGATCACCATCCTGACTTAAAAACGTATCGTGGTGCAGATCTGAAGCGGCAAGAGAATCGTTGAATTAATCAGTATCATCCAACGATAATATCAGATCAGTGAGCTTTTCGACTAAATCGTCATCAAAATAGGATTTTTTCACCCTGAAAAGGCAGTTGGAAACGTCGATTTCGCCCAGGACTATCTTGGGCAGATCGCATCTCTTAAACCCCTCAACAATGGCAAAGTCCACGCGAGAGAATCGAAGCTCTTTGAGAGCCGACTCAAGGCCACCTTCCCGTTCCACCTTGAACTGTATCTGGTCTTTTGCGACTCCCACCACCACGTCTGCACCTGCATCGAAATGACGTTTTGTATCGCCTTCGTCTTCGAAGGGATGGTGGGGCATGTTCTTGATAGTCCCGACCTTACCATGTATTTTCAGCGACTGGACAAGCCTTGTGACGAGCGAGGTTTTGCCAGTCTTCTTGGTGCCGACAACTGCGATCACTTTCATCTCAAATGCGCAAGGAGACCCCGTTCTTCAAGGCAGGTGGGAATTGCGCCCTCCATCTTATGATAGTCAATATGGTCAGATCCAACACTTTTGCAGCCTGTGCAATCCGTTTCCCAGACATACGAGGTTATGCAAACTGGTATTTGACAATACGCTATTA
>CAZXBV010000322.1:0-1696 GCA_964639155.1 uncultured Methanotrichaceae archaeon | reverse complement strand
GTTCCGCCAAGGTCGTATGTCTTGACTTTGCCTTCAGCGAGGTTCATCTCGATGGCGCTGATTATGTCTTCTGCCGCCTTTGTCTCTCCGATGTGGTCAAGAAGCATAGCTCCAGCCCATATGGTGGCTATTGGGTCGACCTTGTTCATGCCTTTGTATTTGGGCGCACTTCCGTGGATGGGCTCAAACATGCTTGTGCCCGTGGGATTTATGTTGGCCCCCGGCGCAAGACCCAATCCGCCCTGAATCATGGCGCCCAGATCGGTGATTATGTCTCCGAACATGTTGGGTGTGACCACCACGTCGAACCACTCTGGATTTTTCACAAACCACATGGTTATGGCGTCTACGAAGTTGAAATCGGTCTTGACCTCAGGATACTCAGATGCAACCTCTCCGAACACCTCTCTCCAGAACCCATAGATGTCGCTCAAGACGTTAGCCTTGTCTACGCTGGAGACGTGTTTTCCTTGCCTCGTGGCCAGATCGAAGGCGTATTTGATGACTCTTCTGGTGCCCTCTTTGGATATCATCCCTATCTGGTAGGCGATCTCCTCGCTGTCGGATTCCACGTCTAGGCCGAACTTGACTTCGTAAAGGCTGCGAATGACCTCGAACTCTTCCCTGCTTTTCCCGGCCTTGGACCTGCCCCCAATCCCTATGTAGAAGTCCTCGGTGTTTTCCCTCACCACTGTGAAGTCGATATCTTGAGGACCTTTGTCCTTGAGTGGTGTCCAGACGCCTTCCAAGAGCTTGACGGGCCGCAGGTTCACATACTGATCGAAATAGAACCTCATGGAAAGGAGGATGCCTTTCTCAAGGATGCCCGGTTTCACTCGATCGTCCCCGATCGATCCCAGGTATATGGCGTTGTAACGGCTAAGTTCCTTTAAGACGTCTTCTGTGACCAGCTCGCCTGTTTCTAGGTAGTGGTCTGCGCCCAGAGAATATTTGATCCATTCTAGCTCAAAGCCGTACTTCTCAGATGCAGCTTCGAGGACTTTCTGGCCTTCGGCCACTATTTCAGGCCCTATACCATCACCGGGAATAACAGGTATATCGTACTTCACGCGGACTTCACCATCCTCTTAGTGTATTCCACCAGTCCGCCGACTTCGACGATATCTTGGAGGAAGGGCGGGAGTGGCGTGGTCTTGTAAGATTCGCTGCTGGTTTGGTTGTATATGACTCCTTTAGATGCATCTATTTCTATGGAGTCGCCATCGTTGATCTTGTCGACGTCGGCACAGATGAAGAGGGGCAAGCCAATATTTATGGCGTTCCGGAAGAATATGCGGGCGAAAGATTTGGCGACGACTGCCTTTACCCCTGCGCCTTTGAGCCCCAAAGGTGCGTGCTCTCTTGAAGAGCCACAACCGAAGTTGGTGCCAGCCACTACGAAGTCTCCAGATTTCACATTGACCGCAAAATCGGGCCTCACTCCCTCGAATATATGACGCGCTAGTCCTTCTGGATCGTTGATCACCAAGTATCGCCCTGGTATCACGGCGTCAGTGTCGATATCATCTCCAAATTTCCAAGCTCTGCCTGCCAAAAACCATCCCCCAGCGATAGTGAACTAATTAGCAATGCCTGTGAGGTATATTAAGTTGACTGGTAACTATAGTGTTTATAGTCGAGAACCGATCAGATGAGTTTAATCAGTTCTCACCAGAATAGTGCTTAACGATACGAA
>CAZXBV010000321.1:0-1706 GCA_964639155.1 uncultured Methanotrichaceae archaeon | reverse complement strand
GACTTAGATGCGAAGCTTGGATTAAACATATTCCCCAAATAATGCCGAGTTAAGGCCTGTAAATGCAGACGTCATGATCCTTGTTGTGGCTACACATCAAAGAATCCGATTCGATCTCGCGCCACTCGTAGCCGTCGCCATCGGGCAGTGCAACTCTGAATACGTCGTCGATCAGGCCCTTTTCTTCCATCTCATCTTCGGACAGCGCGCTTATGCCCTCGCCCATCTCGGAGACATGCCAGCTCGTCGCAAAAAACTCGGCTCGTCGAAGCGCAAAACCCGTACCGACTATGTTGGGCGATCCGTCATCTCTTGTCCCTATCGCGATCGCTATCACGGATCTGGAGACGTATTCGGCCACGTCCTCGAACACTGGGGGCGTATCTCGCACGATGAACATATCCATCATCCTCGGCTGCTTTGCTGATTGATCTTGGCGACTTTATGTTATAAGCGCTCTTTGATCCCTTGATCTTCGGGGCGCATTTGATGATATAAGTTGAAACTTTAGCAGATCATGTCGTGATCGTGGCAAAGTTGTGACTGTGACGGATTTATGTTGTGATTGCGCCGGATGGGGTTTTGAGACTTTGATGGAGGCAAAGAGTCGTGATAGAGGAGATAGAGTTCATAAGTTTGATCGAGAGATTG
The DNA here is from genome assembly GCA_964639155.1 of uncultured Methanotrichaceae archaeon. GTDB lineage: Archaea > Halobacteriota > Methanosarcinia > Methanotrichales > Methanotrichaceae > CAYWZG01. The sequence goes on along the minus strand of CAZXBV010000321.1, from coordinate 1,055 downwards.
GTTCGAGACGCACTTGAAGGGAAAACGGACCAATCAGTTGCGCACAGATACGATCACTCGAAGAGGGTATGCAAACGGGCGGCAGATCTGGCCCAGAAGATTGGGATCGAAGATGTCGACCTCGAAGTTTTGAAGATTGCAGCCCTCTTGCACGACATCGACCAACCTTACTACGACAAAGAAAACCACGTAGAAAGGAGCCTTCAAAAAGCCAAACAAATCCTTCTGAAGGTCGGATATCCTCAAGAGAAGGTGAAAAAAGTGCTGGAAATCATAGGGGAACATTCTTCTGAGGACGAACGCCTTCCTTCTTCTCTTGAGGCAAAGATATTGTTCGACGCCGACAAGCTGGACGGTTTGGGCGCGGTTGGGATCGCGCGCGTCTTTTCTTTCTGCGGCCAAAAGGGCAAATCCTGCGATGAGGCTCTTCGCTGGTACGAAGGGAAGATCAAGAAGGCTGCGCCCATGATGCAGACCGAGGCTGGGAAAAATATGGCCGCAGCTGAGATGGAATTTGTCAGGACCTTTTTCGAGAAATACCGAAATGAAGCCGCCCGGCTGAAATGATCGATCGAAACCTGTGTATTCTACAGCCTTCGTGATCGAAATCTTTTTCACCTGGAAAACCTTCCAGCTTAGTCGGATGGCATCTAAGAACAAAAACAATAAAACGGCCAAAAACAACGCTCAAAAGGCGTCGAAGGCCGAAAACGGAACCAAGGTCGAAGCCAAGAGCAATGGTGGAAATAAGACGAAGACCCAGGCAAAAGCAAAAGTAAAATCCAAATCCAAATCTCTGAACGGCTCTGCTTCCAAGGCCAAAAATGGCATGGCTGACAAGCTGAGCGGCATGAACGTGGACGTCAAAGTCCCCTCCTTCAAATTTCAGGATTACATAAGAGTGCTAAAGCTTGCAAGAAAGCCCACCAGAGATGAATTTACCATGATCTCCAAGATCTCAATTCTGGGGATCACGCTCATAGGCATGATCGGCTTTGTTATCTACGTCTTCCTCACTGAGCTGCCCAAGGCATTTTGAAAAAATAATTTTTCAT
>CAZXBV010000320.1:0-1709 GCA_964639155.1 uncultured Methanotrichaceae archaeon | reverse complement strand
TGAGGTGCGCGAGCCCTCGGGAAATACGGATCGTTGCCACCTCACCTTATAAAACCAAACTGTTTTAATGTGATGCTTTTTTTATCATCGTTTTCAACATCAATTTAGATTTTATTAAATATATTTAAAAATATATTGGCAACGGTAACTGTTATACCCTTCAAAGTGAAATTGCTGGTTTGGGGGACCAAAAATAAGTCCCGAGGGGATCTTGAAATGACCGATCTGTTTGAAACTGCCATGAGCGTCGCCGAGAAGGTTGACCGAGTCTTTTCCAGCGGCAAAAGGCGAAGAGGTTTTGTAGCACTGCTTGTTGTCTTGCTGGCAGCATACATCTTTGTGCCTTCGCCTGAAGTGCCGGTTATGGTCTATCCTGCTGAAAACATCTCAGGAATTGGACTTGCGCCTCCTTTTTGGTGGGAAGGCGGCGCGCCCTCGATTCCGGTAATCTCCAGTTTGGGCCTTGACCCAAACTCTCGGATAAACTACGAAATCTTTCTTGGAACTGGAGTGGATAACCTGACCGCCACCGTCAAATTTGAAGAAGATGGTCGAAAGAGCACCCTAAATTGCAACCTAACCGACCCCCTCTTGCCTGGGATTACCTACTACTGGCAGATAACGGCCACCAATTCATTGGGGAAAAGTTCAAAAGGTCCTGTATGGAAGTTCAGCACGAGGGCAGTTCCAACAATCGAGAGCTTTGGAACCGATCACCTCATCGTGAATGGTGGTGAACCCGTGAGGTTGACCTGGTCTGTCGCCAACGCCAGCAACGTCAAGCTCGATCCACTGGGCGAAGTGCCTGCATCTGGTGAGATGGTCTTGTACCCGCAGGAAAACTCCACTTATGTCTTGATCGGTTCTAACTTCGCAGGCGAGGCGAGTTCTGTCTTGAACGTCGTTGTGATCAGGCCCCTTGTACTCGATTCCATGGAAAGTGGATGGAGCACTTACGAAGACGGTGTTGGATCTAAAATCGAGAAGATTGAATCGATCGAAGGGAAGGTGGACAACGCCACCAAGATCTCGTATGTCTTGGTCGAAGGTGGCAATGTTGGAATTTCCAAAAACGTCTCCAAAAGGGCAAAGTCTTTGGCCGGGACAGATGGAATAAGCTTCTTTTATAGGTCGAGTGATGTATCTGGCCCCCTCAAGATGACTCTGGTCAACCAGGAAGGATGCACCTTCGAAATTTCGTGGCAAGATCCTGGCGCAGCCGATATCTGGACGCTCCTCGAAGCGAGATATGAGAACTTCCGTCCTCTTGGCGGGTGTGATGTCGATTTGGATCCGGAAAAGGTTGCTTCCATTAGCTATGAGGTCTACGATGAAGTGGATTGGGTCTCAGGAAGTTACAGCTGGCTTGCGATTGACGACCTCCAAGGAATTCGTACTTAAGGCGTGTTCAAAAAATACTCATGTTAGTTGGCACATGCCCAAAATATGATAATTGACATGTTCTAGCGGCATGGGCAGACCATTTTCATGGGAATGGCCGGTCGATCGAAAGAGTGGATCTAAACATTAGTCCCTATTTATTTATATATTCATTAATAACTCTTGTGAAATCTCACCTTTTCCGTAATTGCATCGTAATCTACAAGAAGTTGATCAACTCTGTTTGCATCCAATGAGGGTCTAGATATGATCGCAATTATGGAGAAAGATGGTCAATCTCAGGGTCCACACAGTTCTCGCAGCTTGCA
>CAZXBV010000319.1:0-1722 GCA_964639155.1 uncultured Methanotrichaceae archaeon | reverse complement strand
AGATACGAGAGAAGCTCTCTTCCAACCCCCTTCTCTTGATAGACATCCCTCACGACCAAGGCCACCTCGGCCATGTGCATGTCTCTATTGGGGCTGTACTGCCCAACCCCAACTATCTCCTCTCGCTCACTATCGGGATCTTCAACCACAGCCAAGATCACCATGTCCCTCGTGTAATCGATCACCACAAAATCCTGCCTCATCTTGTGAGGAACGTTCCTTCTTGCCGAGATAAACCTGGAATACATGCTCTCGTCCGAAAGCGAATAGAAAAACTTCTTGATCAAAGACTCGTCAGTTATCTTAACAGGCCTCAAAAATATATTCTGCCCCATCCTCGTCGTCCTGTGAACCTCCAACAAATCCGGATACTCGCCACCCTTTCCAGGAATAAACGCCTGATCCTCGTAAATGAGCCCCAACCTCTTCGCTTCATCGACGAGCCACGGCCGAAAATCAGGATGAGCGATCGCAATCAAGTCCATCGCCCGCTCTCTTACGTTCTTTCCGTGAAGATAAGCGATCCCATATTCTGTCACCACATAATGAACGTCGCCCCTAGTGAGCGTCACCCCTGCCCCAGAAAGAAGCGTCGGAACGATCCTTGAAACTTTGCCGCCCAAAGCAGTCGAGGGCAAAGCCAATATGGCCTTTCCTTGAGGTGCCAAAACCGCCCCCCGCATGAAATCAGCCTGACCCCCAATCCCACTGTAAAAGGTGGCCCCAAGCGACTCGGCCGTAGCCTGACCCGTAAGATCCACCTCCATCGCGCTGTTGATCGCCACCATCCCCTTGATCTTCGATATGATCAAAGGATTGTTCGTGTAATCGATCGTCTTGAACTCAACCGACGGATTGTCATGAAGGTAACTGTAAGTCTCTTTTCTTCCCATGCAGAAAGCCGCAACCGTCTTTCCTCTGTCAATCGTCTTTCTGGAATTGTCCACAACCCCCGCCTTCATCAACTCTACAATCCCATCAGTGAGAAGCTCGGTATGAACCCCCAAATGTTTTTTCCCGTGAAGATGAGACAAAAGAGCATTCGGCGCATAACCATACCCAACCTGAATGGTCGACCCGTCCTCAACGATCCTTGCCACATAATCCGCAATCCTCTGAGCCGTATCGCTTATCGACTCGGGATCGTACTCAAGAAGCGGCTCGTCATGCGGCAACACGAAGTCCACATCCTCGATATTTATGAATCCATCACCATGAATCCTCGGCATGAACGAGTTAACCTGCGCAACCACTATCGACGCCTTCTCGATCGCAGCCTTGCCGATATCCACACTTATCCCAAGGCTCATGTAACCGTGCTCGTCAGGAGGAGACGTCTGGACCAAAGCCACATCTATCGGCGTGATCTCTTTATAGAAAAGATCTGGAACCTGCGAGAGAAATACGGGCGTGTAGTCTGCTGCACCCCGGTTTACCGCATTCCTGGTGCTCTCGCCCACAAAGAACGAATCGAGCCTGAAATTCTCCTGCAAAGTCTCGTCAGTGTAAGGCGCAATCCCAAGCGTCCAGACGTGAATCAGCTCGGTCTCGAAGAACGCCTTGGGGTTCTTCCTCACGTGATCCACCAAAGCTCTGAGCAAATATTGCGGCTCACCACATCCAGTCCCAATAAATATCCGATCACCCGGATGAATGTGGCCGAATATCCCCTTCTCAGACAAAAACTTCTCCGGCCAAACCTTCCGCACATCCTCATAACCC
>CAZXBV010000318.1:0-1726 GCA_964639155.1 uncultured Methanotrichaceae archaeon | reverse complement strand
ACATTTCCAGTAAGCTTTCTGCGCGTTTTTCACCTCTTCTATCCTTTCGGCCACGCGCGCGTCGTCGCCTGCAGAGATGTCGATCTTTTCGCCTTTGAAGGCCCGCAAGACCGAGACGATCGACTCGGATAGAGTATTCAGGTTGTATCCACCTTCTAGGGCTGCAACCAACCTTCCTTCACAACAGTTGTCTGCAATCTCCTTCACAATTCCTGCCATCGCAGCGTAGGCTTCAGTGGAAAGTTCCATCCCGCCGAGAGGATCTTTCTGATGAGCATCTTGGCCTGCTGAGACCAGAACGATATCGGGATCGAACTCCAACGCGATCGGCTTTAGGATCTCTTCAAAGACCATGAGATAACCCGCGTCACCAGTCCCCTTAAGCAGGGGCACGTTTACCGTGAATCCTTCGGCACCGTCCATCCCCACGTCTTTGACCCTGCCGGACCCTGGATAATGAGGCGACTGATGACAAGAGAAATAGAGGACTGATCTGTCGTCGTAGAACTCGGCACTGGTCCCATTGCCGTGATGTACGTCCCAATCCACGATCAAAACCTTTTTTAGGCCCTTTTCTTGGGCATATTTGGCACCGATAGCCACGTTGTTGAAGATGCAAAAGCCCATTCCCCTGTTGGGAAGCGCGTGGTGCCCAGGTGGCCTGACCAGGGCGAAGGCGTTGTCTATTTCCCCCAAAACCGCGTCAATGCCCGTTATCACCCCTCCTGCCGCCATGAGGGCTGCGTTGTAAGAGTCCTGGGATACGACAGTATCGAGGTCGAGATAGCCTCCGCCCTTTTCGCACATGGCCCTGACCTGTTCGATGTAACCTCGGGAATGTATCGTCTCCACCTGTTCGAGGGTGACAGGTCTTGGCGTTATGAATTCGAGGTCGAGGTTTGAGGACTCTATAGCCGCGAGTATGGCAGATAGCCGCTCTCTCCTTTCGGGATGTTCGTTAGTGTAATGCTCCATGTAGATGGGGTGGTATATCACACCAGTTCGCGCCATATGGGCAAACTTCTTGTCTCCTGCCTAGAAACAACTTTCCCTGCCAAGCCTTTTTAGGAGTTGTCTTCCGGCTTCGTTGAGCTGTTTTTGGGACGGAATTTGGGAGGGGATCTGGCGGGGGATTTGGTTGTGGATTTGGCTGTGGACTGGAGGTGTCTTGGGACACGTAAGTTCTCTAGAGATCAGGGACGACTTTCGATGTGATGTGCTTTTGAGTCGGAAATGGGCCGGAAAAATCGATAGTAGGTGTGAGATATTTGAGTTCACACCCCCTAACATCCAAGGTATCTTTATTTTATTTATGTCCCATCCATAAACCCTTGTGCAATCATCCATTTACCATTGGATTTTGGCATTTCCGTCTCTTGAATATCGAGAGACGGAGTACGAACAGGGACCACAAAAGATATATGCGGAAATTCTCTACCATATCCCCATAGACCCAACGGGATTAGGAGGGTGATGTAGCAATATACAGTGCCACACCGATGCCGAGCAACGTCTGCCTGTGCCCCTTCTGGCGGGGACGGAATGCGTTTAGATGCTCTATGGCAGGCAATAGTTTTGAAGGTAATCAGACTGTATGCTGCACAACCAACCCAGCAGGGGATTAGTAGGAGGTTAATGAAATTATGAAGAGAATGACTGCGATCACGCTTACAGCTCTAATGGTGCTACTCGCATCTGCGATGGCAGTAGGCGCAGTCGAGATTCG
>CAZXBV010000317.1:0-1734 GCA_964639155.1 uncultured Methanotrichaceae archaeon | reverse complement strand
AAATCATGAGAATGCCTATTTTCGCTATCTTATCCAGGTTTGCTGGTTATGCTAGAAATGTCTTGTCGCTGGACACAGGTAGAGCCTGGCCATATCGTCACCGAGCTTCGACCATGAGTATAGAAATCAGAGGTTTAGAGGTCAAGCATTCCCTTTGGGGACAGTTATGACCCCACTCGGTTACGGCCACTTGTAATGCATTGGAGGCCCATCTCCAATGCTGTGGGGGCTAGGCCCAGACATATCTTGCGTCCAGCGATTTCAAGTTTCTTCTCTTCTTAAAGCACGTAACCCGTCATCTCCAATCGGATCTTGACAGAAATAAGCACTTTATAGTCGAAAACCGATTAGATGAAACTAATCGGTTTTCGCCAGAATAGTGCTTAACGATACGAATAGGCCAAATCTCAAACTCTTGCGAGTTAGAGATTTGGCTGAAAGGTGTCGTTAAGCACTATAACGATAAGATTCGACCAATTCGAATCTTATCGCCAAGCACTATAAAATGAAGAAGTAAAAAACTACTTCTTCAATATTGCGATTACCTCGTCGACCGCTTCATGGTAGCCATCCTGGTCGAATGCCAGGTTGCCGAAGGTCATGTTAGCGTTGACGTGATAGTACCTGTCGATGGAGATCCTCTTGATATCTCTGTTAAAGTTTTTCAGAGCCGAGAACATGGCACTGGAGAACTTGTAGAAAATACCTGCAAAGATGACAACATCGTACTGGCCGTTGCCGTCAAGACCATCCCAGTCCTTGAACCGAAGATAGTTGGTCAAGGGGTGAAGTCCGATCATGTGAACGTTGTCGGTGTATCCTCTCTCGATGAACCCTTTGATGGAATGGGCCGTTGCTGCGATGGGAACGCCGGTCTTGCCGATCTCGATCGCCTTGTCGAACATTTCAGGATCTTCGAAGAACTCTGCTCCGACGACCAAAAGAGGCCTCTTTGCCTTCTTGATTATAGCGCCAATGACCTTAGTGTTGTAGGTCTTAGCCATCTCAGGCCCTGGAATCTGGGCCATCTCGAAAGGAATTGCATTCTTGGTAGTGTCGACTGCCATTTCAATCACCTCACTTCTTCACCCTGATCTTCCTTTCGATGTTGGTCGGATCGAAGCTAACATCAGTCTTCCTGATGGGTCCGGGCTTGTCGCTTCCAGGCTCTGGCACGATGATTGCCTTTCTCTTCCAGTCGATCTCCCAACCGTACTTTTCCTCAAGCTCCTTCATCATGCTTTCCTTCCATTTGAGCGGAAGCTCAGAGGCGTGTCTCACGTAGAGAGGCCAGTCTGGAGGCATGCAGTCGAAGTACTTCATGCAGATGTCACAGTAGTGAGTCAGCTTGATCATTCTGCCCTGGCTGTTGTCACTGGGCCTGAAGCAGAGCTTGGCCATCATCAGCATACACTCTTCTACAGACTCGGCAACGTAAAGCAGGTGCTCGGGTGCGGGCTCACAGTAGATCCTGGAGCCGTCTCTGGCGTCGATGAGCTCCCAGTCCTCTTTTTTGTCGACCCTGCCAAGGAACGCTCTCCTGTACATCACGCTGTGGGGCTGGACCACTGCTGGCACACCGAGCCTGTTGAAACCGGTCGCAATAGATGCGGCTTTCTGAGACATGGCGCCCCAGGCGACACCACAAGCACCGACTTTACACAGGATGTAGTCGGCGATGTCGTCGTAGTTGCCACGCTCGTTTCTTCCGGCAAAGATTGTGGCCACTTTGAT
>CAZXBV010000316.1:111-1735 GCA_964639155.1 uncultured Methanotrichaceae archaeon | reverse complement strand
GCAAGTTGCCTGATTCAGTGGTGGCTTGCGTCGGCGGCGGAAGCAACGCCATGGGAATATTCTCTGGGTTCTTGGACGACGAAGTAGATCTGATCGCGGTTGAAGCCGGAGGACGTGGCCTTACCAAGACCGAGAAGATCGCAAATCATGGCGCGTCCCTCAAGGCAGGGGACGACGGGATCTTGCACGGGGCGCTCACCAAGATACTTCAAGATCCGCATGGCCAGATATTGGAGTCTTACTCGGTGGCAGCGGGCCTTGACTATCCTGGAGTTGGGCCAGAGCTTGCCAATCTCGTCGAAATGGGGCGAGTGACTGCAGATATTGCAGATGACGAAACGGCTCTTGAGGGTTTCAGGAGTCTTTCGAGGCTTGAGGGGATCGTTCCGGCTCTTGAGTCATCTCATGCAGTGGGCTACGCTCTTGAAAATCCCGATGCATTGGGCGACCTTGCCATAATCAACCTCTCAGGAAGGGGCGATAAAGACCTTGCTACAGTGATGAGATACGAGGCGGAGGGTAAAATATGAAGCTTGCAAGGCTGGCTGACGCTTTTGAAAAAAGGCCGCTTCTCATCGCCTACATCTGCTCAGGAGACCCAAGTCCAAAGGAAACCCCCGATATCGTGCGCCTCCTTGCCAGAGCCGGGGCAGACGTGGTGGAACTGGGCCTTCCTCACTCTGACCCAATAGCTGACGGGCCCGTGATCCAATCTGCGGCCCAAAGGGCGATCGAGGCTGGGATGAACACCGACATATATTTCGAGACAGCATCTCAGATAGATGTGGGTTTACCCTTGGTGTTCATGGGCTACTACAACATGATCTATCAACGAGGTTTGGAGAAGTTCACGCAAGATTGTGCATCCTCTGGAATCTCTGGCCTGATCGTCCCAGATCTTCCGCCAGAAGAAGCAGCACCTCTAAAGCGTGCCTGCGCCAAGGCCGAGATAGACCTCATATTCCTGGTGGCGCCAAACACTCCTTCTGAAAGAATCCCTTACGTCGCAAGCCAGAGCAGTGGCTTTCTCTATCTCGTCGCCCGTTCTGGCGTGACCGGTGCTCAACGTGAAGTGTTGGCGTCGACTAAAAACTTGATCCAAAGGGTCAAGACCAATCTTCCAAAAGCGGTCGGCTTTGGGATATCGACGCCTGAGCAGGCCGCAGAAGTCGTAAAGGCTGGGGCAGATGCTGCAATAGTGGGTTCGGTCTGTGTAGACCTGATATCCAAAGGCGATCTTTTGGGGCTCGAAAAGCTAATTAGAGAGATGAAAGAGGCGATGATGAAAGTTGAGGCGCCACTGAATGTCATCTCTGTCTGACTGGAGTTAAAGGACGAAAAGCGGAAGCTTGAGCAAAAGCTTTAGATCTGAATCTCATATCTCATAAGAGTGAGAAGGCTCAAGTCCAGCTTCGTTCCTTGTACCTTGGGCCTTCAAGCTCTCACTTTTGCCTTAAGCCTAAGACCTTCTGTGCGATATCACGATCAAGACCAGCGCGAGGGCGAACACAAGCGGTAGCATTCCCAAGGGACTATCCTCGCTTTCTTCGGACTCACCTTCTTCTTCGTCTTCTTCTTCGTCTTCTTCTTCGTCTTCTTCTTCGTCTTCTTCTTCGTCTTCTTC
>CAZXBV010000315.1:0-1744 GCA_964639155.1 uncultured Methanotrichaceae archaeon | reverse complement strand
TCTCGTAAAAGTCCATCATCTCGGTCTGGTGGTAGAGAAGGCCGTACCCTTCAGAGGTTCTGAATCTGATCCCATTGTATTCAGGCGGGTTATGTGATGCTGAGATGTAGGCTGCCGCCTCCAGTCCCGACTTCCAGGTCTGGCAACTCAAGACCGATATGGGCAGGAGGCCGTAGCGTTCTACATCGCATCCGGTCGATAAAACCCCTTCCAGAAAGGCTTTTTCAAGGGATGGGCCGCTGATCCTGGTATCCCTTCCAAGGGCGATGCGCCCTTGGATGTAAGATCCAAAGGCTTTCCCTACTCGTCTGGCGATATCCTCGGTAAGATCGGTGCCGTAGACACCTCTAACGTCGTAAGCTCTAAAGACGGTCACGCGTTTCAAACCTCCTGCAACAGTTACGTTGGAGTGTCCCCATGGGGTTTAAAAGAGTTTCCGAGAGCAGATCGCCACGAAATGTGAAAGTTCAACGCTTAACCGAAAACTCATTCTGCCAATATCCCGGTCGCATATCCGGGCTTCACCCTTTCGATCTTCGCCGTTACCCGGTCGCCTTTTTCCGCGCCAGGGACGAATACTTTGAACCCCTCTACGTATCCAAGACCGTCGCCGGATTTGCCCACGGCCACGATATCTATCTCGATTTCTTCGCCCACCTTCAAAGGAACATTGACAAATCCACGCCCTATGACGTACATCTCAGCACTCTCTTTGCGAGACGCGGCCGGAGACGTGGACTGGACGCGCCCAAACTCTGCTTTTACCTCGTTGAGGTAATCTTGAAAGGTGTCGCCCTGGAATACCTTGACCAAGAAGTTACCACCCGGCTTTAGCACTTTCTTTGCCAGAGCCAAGGCGGCACAGCTCAGATCGATGGATCGGGCGTGATCGAGAGTCCAGTTTCCTGTGAGGTTTGGCGCAGCATCACAGATCACAACGTCTGCGGGACCGTTCAGGGCCTCGCGTATCATGTCTGCAGTCTCCTTCGCGGTGATGTCAGCCCGGATCGTTGTAACACCATCGATTGGCGCGATCGATTCGAGGTCCACGCCCACCACGGACCCCCCAGAGATCTCCTTTGCGACCTGGAGCCAGCCGCCAGGTGCTGCACCAAGATCGAGAATTGCGTCGCCCTTTCTGATCAGGCGAAACTTCTTGTTAATCTGCTGGAGTTTATAGGCAGATCGAGCTCGATAACCCTGATCTTTGGCCTTCCTGTAAAAGTAATCTTTTCTATCCCTGGCCATCGGTTCCGGCTTGATCTCCAAACTATGAAAGCTCTTCCCCCCAAAAAGCCTTTATATTTCACGCCCTATGCAGCGTTGGCGTGAGAGAGGAAGGGCGGCTGCCGCTGGCGAATCCTTCGCCGGTGTGGAAAGTCCCCCCACCATTGGACACACAGGCATCCTTGAATGGATGCAGGGCGAGAGCTCTGGCTCTGGCACAGAAACGATACTGCACCTTGCGTTAATGCCATGATGCTGCAAAGCTGAAGATCGCGCGGGAAGGCAGATGAAACGGCGAATCCCTGTGGGTGCAAGCCAAAATAAGAGCGGTCTAAATGGTCGTCCAGCCAACGCTCGGGTATGGTGCTAAGCTGAATGCCGCTAAAACAGAAGGGGGCTTACTCTCCCCACTCACGCCATCTATTTCGCTCTTTTCTCATGTTTTTTTCTCTTATTTGCAGTTTCATCTCGCTCTTAAGATAGCCTTCTTGCAAGGAGCCTTGCAACGCGGAGGGGT
>CAZXBV010000314.1:0-1757 GCA_964639155.1 uncultured Methanotrichaceae archaeon | reverse complement strand
ATGAAGCCAACATACATTTTGAGGTCACTCCAAGAGAGGTGATCCACGGCCTTGCCGAGGTGAACGAGATGTTGGGGCTCCCTATCTCCTTGCACCTTCACACCAACAACCTGGGCCATCCTGGAAACTTCGAGATCACGAACGATTCGCTCATGATCCTGGGCGATGTGAAACCATCTCAACGAACTGATGTGGAATGGTCTGAGACGAAGCTCGACCCAAGACGGCAGCAGTCGATCTACCTTGCTCACGCACAGTTCAGCTCTTTTGGTGGCACTTCCTGGAGAGACTTCGAATCCGGTGCCGAAGAAGTTGCAAACTACGTCAACAAAACCGATCATGTGGTCATAGATAACGGCGCGGTTCCTTTTGGTCCAGCTACCGTGATGACTGGCGACGGTCCCGCGATTCATGACCTTTACATGCTTTCTAGACCAAAATGGTCCAATACCGACGTCGAATTGGAATGCGGTTCTGGAGTCATACCGTTCCTTTACCTCAAGAGCAGTCCAATAAGCTCGGTCCAGTGGGCCATGGGACTGGAACTTTTGCTCATGGTAAAAGATCCCTGGAAGACGATCATGACGACCGATCACCCCAACGGCGGCGTCTTCACCCAGTATCCCCAGGTCATAACCTGGCTGATGTCAAAGAAAGCGAGGGACGAAACCGCCAGCGAATGCCACAAATGGGGTTATGGAAGGTCGAGCCTTGGAAGCTTGGATCGCGAGATGACCCTTTATGAGATTGCCGTTCTGACCAGAGCAAACCCTGCCAGGACCATCGGGATGGCTCACAGAAAAGGGCACCTTGGAGTTGGGGCAGATGGAGACGTGACCGTTTACGATTTTGATTCTGCCAAGCTTGACGTGAACGATCCAGATTCGATCATCAAAGGGTTTAGCGGTCCAGAGTATACCATAAAGGATGGCGCAATCGTGGCCCATAAGGGCGAAATTGTGGCAGTTCCCGAAGGTAGGAGGTTCTACAGCCGGCCACAAATAGACCCGGAACTGGAACGAGATATGCTCTTGGACCTCAAAGAATGGTTCAAGTATTACACCTTGGGATTTGCCAACTATCCTGTGCCTGACAAGTACCTGAAAAATCCAGTGGCCATTGACACTTTTGGCCCCAAAGATACCACTGGCCCGAAAGGAACCTCCGGGCCCAAAGAGGCTCTCGCTGGGAGGTAACCCGCATGGCAGAAATTTTGATAGAATCCAAAGCCGATATTGGGATAATGATAGAAGCCGAAGTCATAACTCCTGAAACTTTTGCAGGAAAGTCGAAAGAGGAGATAGAGCGGCTCCTCGTCTGGCAAGGTCCGGTCGAGCGACCTCTTGGAGAGTTCTTCGATGTCGAAGTCAGAGGCACGGGGAGACAAGAAGATACCACGATCCGGATCGAAGGTGACGCAACCCGTGTGAAACACATAGGCCACGGCATGAAGGCCGGAAAGATCGAGATCTTCGGATCGGTCGGGATGCACGCAGGATCTGAGATGATTGGCGGCAGCATTTTTGTAGAGGGCAATGCTGGCTCCTGGGCCGGGATGGAGATGAAAGGTGGATCGATCCGGATCGAAGGAGATGCGAACGATCACACAGGCTGCGCTTACCGAGGCAGCTGGAAAGGGATGAGTGGTGGCGAGATCCTGATCGGGGGAAACGCCAAAAGCCAGCTTGGTGGCGGGATGACTGGCGGCAGAATAGTGGTTGCAGGAAACGTCGAAAACTTCTGCGGAATTCGCCAGA
>CAZXBV010000313.1:0-1763 GCA_964639155.1 uncultured Methanotrichaceae archaeon | reverse complement strand
ATCTTCATGAAGATCAGCGCAAGAAACGTTCTTTCAGGCAAGGTCAAATCTTTGACTTTGGGCATGGTTTCCGCAGAGGTTGTGGTCGAACTTCCAGGTGGTGACGAAATCGTCTCCGTGATCACCAAGAAATCGTCAGAGGATTTGGGGCTAAAAGAGGGAAAAGAGGTACAAGTAGTGATCAAAGCCAGCAACGTGATGATCGCGTCGGAATAAGAAAACTGAGGTTACATTCGGTCCCCGTTCCATCATCTCGACTCCCTTGGCCCTTTCGGGATGATGACGGACTAATTTCTGCTTATAGTGCTTAACGATACCTTTTGGACAAAACTCTAACTCGTAAGAATTTGGGATTTGTCCCGTTCGTATCGTTAAGCACTAATCTTTCGAAACAGATTAGACTCATCTAACGGTTCTCGACTATAATTGGAATGATTGAATTTAGATACGTGCGCTAAACTTTAAGCGTAAGTTATTTGTATTAGTAAATATACAAAGATGCTAGAGATTGGAGCGGTATTTATGCAGGTAACCTACATAGACAAGGATGGAACAGAGAAGGTAAAGACGTTTGAGACTGAGGATGAGGGCAAGGCCATAAAAAAGGAGCTTAAAGCCCAGGGAATTACAGAGATGAAGTTCGAGTGGTAAATGCACAAAACTTGCGCAGTTGATAGATTCTTTTTCCAATATATAAATTTGTACGCCCAAATAGTGAGATATACGAACGTCACATAAAGGTTTTATCTCAAGAGACGTTCAAGTTGTAACCGATTCAACTGCGTAAATCATCCCCTCAATTCTGATAACAAACGCTCTTGATCCATGGGCATTTTCATGGGAATATTCCGCCAGTTGATCTATAGTAATTATAACATTCCTATATAGAATGCATTATATGCTTTCGGAGGTGTACATATGCCCTATTCTGTAGAACTGATAACCCTTGAGGAAAAACAAAAGCTGGTGGAGCGATACACATCCCAGATCGATTACGAGGTGAAATCGGACATCTACGGCTGTTGTATAAAGCTCTTGACCGGGATGAAAACCGTAAAGACGCGCTGGGAAGAGAACTTCTACTTCATGTCCCACAACATCCGATCTCACGGCCGTCTTTATGTGCTCAAGGATCCTGCCGTGGGAAATAACGCCGTTTGCTACGACCCCCAATCCAAGACCGCTTTTCTATTCAACATTGACTACTATGGATGGATTAAGTCCCTGGCCTTGAGCCTTGCAGGGGACGTTCTCGAAGATGATCATGGAATATACTCAGTCCACGGTGCATGTTTGGACATTCTGGGGCGCGGGATCTGCATCCTGGGCGGCTCTGGGGCCGGTAAGACCACTCACACATACGGCCTTCTCAGAAGTTCGCAGGTGAGGGCGGTTTCTGACGATTGGTTCTATGCACGGATCTACGGCGACCACGTCCTCGCTTACGGCTCAGAGAAGAACTTCTACATAAGGGCAGAGCTATCCGAGATCTGGAAGGAGTTTTCAGGATTGATCGAACGAGCCAAGTTCGATGACGAGGGGCGTGGGGTGGTGGATCTAAGATGGGCCATAGGAAAAGGGCGAATTCTGCCGCTTACAACCCTTGACACTGTCGTGATCCTAGTCAGAGATCCAAATATGGAACTTCTAAGAGTGCTGGATCCGTCAGAGGCTCTCGAAATGCTGGAGGCAAACGGCTACTTCAACCCCCATCTCCTCGTTAAGGACGATTTCAAACGGGCTTTGAGGAGCGGTTTTTTTAA
>CAZXBV010000312.1:0-1787 GCA_964639155.1 uncultured Methanotrichaceae archaeon | reverse complement strand
AGGAATGGCAAGAATATATTGGAGTGGATGCAGTGGAGACGACTGAAGAGCTTGCACTACTCACGAAAGTGGAAAATCATTCAATATTCAGGACTTTCATCACAATCTCGATTCTCGCGATGCTGATAATTGCTCTTTACCTCGGTGGAGCTTCCAAACACTTTCCCAAAATCAAGAGACGAAAGAAGTGGTGAAGGTCGTGGCGAGGGTTGGATTGCCCACCTCATCCAAGGTTTCAAGGCTCGTTCGAAAGGTACGAGGGACCGATGCTGCCAAAAAGTTGAAGCACCTTCAAAGTTGGGGAGATCAGGCGTCGCGGGCCACCAGGTCTAAGAATCGTTCCTGGGCACTCTCCAATATATCTTCTTCTCCAGGGATTACGCCGCCTTTCATCAAGATCTTCCCGTTCACGATTGTAGTGTCCACACCGCCCGACATGCTGTATATCAGATGTGAAAGGACGTTGGAGATCGGATAGAACCAAGGTTTATCAAGATCGATCAGCACCAGGTCTGCAAGAGCACCTTTTCGCAGTCCCAGATCCAAGCCGAGGGCCTTGTAGCCGTTCGTTGTCCCCATATTCCAGACTTCCTCGGCCTTGAAGAGGTCGGGCTTGGAATGGGCACACTTTTGGGCGATGGCCGTCACCTTCATCTCCTGGAATAAGTTGAGGTTATTATTGGAAGAAGCGCCATCGGTGCCAAGGCAGATGTTGGCGCCCGCCTTCTGGAGCTTGTCCAGGGGCGCGATTCCCGAGGCGAGCTTGTGGTTGCTGATCGAGCAGTGGGCGACGTTTACCTTTCGCTCGGCCAGGATTTCGATATCCTTTGAAGAGAGCCAGACGCAATGAGCTGCAGTCACCCTTTCGCTCAAGAAACCGATGGAGTCTAAGAACTCAACAGGGCTTTTGCCATGATCTTTCGCAAAATTCTCAACCTCTCCTTTCGTCTCGGAAAGATGTATGTGGAGCATGACGTCGTATTTTTCGGCGATATCCAGGCTTTTGAGTAAAGTTTCTTCAGAACAGGTGTAGACCGCATGGGGGCCGACTGCAGGGGTTATCAATTCGTCACCTTTCCACCTTTTGATAAATGGCTCGACATCGTCGAGAAGCTGGGGCTGCATGTCGAATATGACGCCTGAAAGGACGGCTCGAAGCCCCATCTCCTTTGTGGCCTTTGCAGTCTCGTCCATGAAATAGTACATGTCGTTGTAGCAGGTGATCCCGGAACGTATCTGCTCAAGGCACCCTAATTTCACGCCCCAACGAATGTCCTCCGCGGTGAGCTTGGCTTCGAGTGGCCAGATTTTTTCTTCAAGCCATGGCATCAGTTCCATGTCGTCGGCGTAACCTCGAAAGAGGGTCATTGCGAGGTGAGTGTGGCAGTTGGCAAGGCCGGGGATTGCCAGCATTTTTCTGGCGTCGATGATTTCGTCGTCGCCTTTTAGATCTGGGCCGATCTCGACTATTCGGTTCTCGTCTATCAGGATGTCTTGATCTTGGACCTGCCTTCCTTTCTCGATGAGAGATGCGCCACGTATCAGCATGAGATCTCTTAAGGAAGAGCCGAACCTTAAAACTTTCGAGATTTCGGGATAAACATGATCGGCAATCGGCAAGCTTAAAAAGATGGAGGTCCTACCAAGGCCCAGTCTTTCCTGTGCTGAGGTAGCCAAGCGGCCCACGGCGCCGGTCTTGAAGTCGCGCGTCTTTCAGTCGCGCCGAACGAGAGAACCGGTGGTGCATTGCGCCTCGTGAGTTCAAATCTCACCCTCAGCGCCAATTT
>CAZXBV010000311.1:0-1790 GCA_964639155.1 uncultured Methanotrichaceae archaeon | reverse complement strand
TTGAGCTGCAAAGAACCTTTGACCTATTTCAAAAACGGGATCGCATCGTCACGTAGACCACATAGACGATCACAAAGAGAAGGAGGAACTTTGAGAGAAACCAGTATGAGTTCCAGAATACCAAGGCGAATATCAGGGCCATGACGAGAAGGCCCAGGTTCTTTTTCTGACGCTGATCGTCGATTGAGTCTTCTGTTAAAGGATCGTCCTCAGAGCGTTTCCTAAGAAGATCATCACTGGAATTCTTTGTAGGTGGGTCTCCTCTCGACTTCTTGGGCATAGAAACTCTTTGATGTCTTGGAAAGATAACCCTTTTTCCCTCCCTTTGTCATTCTTTCCGAGCAAGAGACCAAAAACGTTATACACACCCTCTCCTCTGGGGTGGTGGTGATATCTTTTGGACAGGCTTGAGCTTGTGGTCAGGAACGCAGAAGAAGTAGTTACGCTCGATGAGCTCAAGGTGTTGCTGGAGACGAAGGAGCATCCCAGGGTTTATGTGGGTTATGAGCCCAGCGGCAAGGTTCACATGGGCCATATGCTCACCGTGAACAAGCTGATAGATCTGCAGCAGGCTGGGTTTCAGGTGGTTGTATTGCTCGCGGACCTTCACGCATATCTGAACGAGAAAGGTACCCTTGAGGAGATAAGGGAGGTTGCAGACTACAACAAGGAGTGTTTCATCGCTCTTGGTCTTGATCCTTCCAAAACGGAGTTTGTCTACGGCACTGATTATCAACTCGAACCTGATTACATGGTCAAGGTTTTGAAGATGGCCAGAAGCACGACCTTGAACCGAGCGAGAAGGTCGATGGACGAGGTCGGCCGGAACATGGACAATCCGCATGTGTCTCAGATGATTTATCCTTTGATGCAGGCGGTAGACATTGCATCTCTCAAGCTGGACGTGGCAGTGGGCGGGATCGATCAGAGGAAGATTCACATGCTCGCAAGAGAAGAGATGCCAAAGATGGGACTTCCCGTTCCGATCTGCATCCACACTCCGATTCTTTCGGGCCTTAACGGCGGCAAGATGTCTTCTTCCAAGGCGAACTACATCTCTGTTGACGATAGCGCCGAGGACCTCGAAACGAAGGTCGTGAGCGCTTATTGTCCTGCCAAAGACATTGAAGGCAATCCTGTAACCGAGCTGTTCAAGTTCCACATCATGCCAAGGGTTGGCGCGGTGACAATTCATCGGCCCGAGAAGTTCGGCGGGGATGTGACTTACGAGCGGTACGAGGAGCTGGAAGCCGCCTTCCTGGAAGGCAAGATGCATCCTTTGGATCTCAAGAAGTGCGCGGCCAGTTATCTAAACGAGATCTTGGATCCCGTAAGAGACAAGATGGGATAAAGGACGTGTGAAGGTGGCAGGAGGGCAAAGCGGAGGCAAAGGCAATGTGCACACCCCTCTTTTGCCCCCCAAGCTCATAAGCACAGTACTATACTTCGAGTGAGATGAGACCTTCAGCCCCCAATTCGGGATCCTCTTTTGTTCCCAATCGCTTCAACGTCATCGGATCAGTTGCCATCGTCTCGATCGATTCCGATCGTGAAGACAAAAGGCGCGTTGCGGAAGCCCTAATTCTTGAGCACAAGGAAATTAAGACCGTGCTCAACAAAGTCTCGAAGTTAGAGGGCGATCGGAGAGTTGCAAGCTTCGAGGTTCTGGCAGGGGGCGAGACCGTCACCTTGCACAGGGAGTTTGGGTTCGTTTACAAGTTGGATGTGTCCACAGTCTTTTTTAACAGTCGTCTCGGCTACGAACGGGCAAGGATCGGATCGATGGCAAA
>CAZXBV010000310.1:0-1799 GCA_964639155.1 uncultured Methanotrichaceae archaeon | reverse complement strand
TTTCTCACGCCATTTTGGCGGTCTTCATCAGACCGCCAAAATGGCGTGGAGAATTGTGCCCACGGTGGTGGCGGCAATGAGCATTATCGCTGCTGACTTCGCGGTGTTTTTGAGGCCAAGTTCTTTCATGAATACCACGAAAGTGGCGATGCAAGGGAAGTACATGGCAAGGACTACCGATGCTACAGTGAGCTGATTTGGAGTTAATCCCAGAGGCACTAACATTCCTACTGCCATGTCTTTTCTCAAAAAGCCCATTATCAAGGTGGCTGCCGTCTCGCTTGGAAGACCAAAGAGCCCTGTGACTACCGGCTGGAGCAATCGACCGATCACGTCCACGATCCCGGTGATGAAAAGGATGTTCATGAGAAAGACGCCCAAGAGAACGTAGGGCACGGCCTCTTTTATGAAGTGTTTCGATCTCATGAGGGTTTTTTTGAAGAGGGACAGGGGATCTGGCAACCTGTAGGCGGGGATTTCAAGGAATATTTCGGGGGATTCGCCTTTTATCAGCCTGCTCAGAATCATTCCAGTTGTTATGAAGACGAGGACGAGTGTACCATAGACTATGGCGATATAGCGAAGACCATAGGGCCCAAGAAGCCCCCAAATCATGGCGTTTTGGGCGGCACAGGGAACTGAGACCGCCATCAAGGTTGCTGCAAGGTACCTTTGTTTGGGAGATTCAAGAATCCTTGTAGCCATGACACCGGGGACGTTGCACCCCAGGCCCAATATGCAAGGGACGATAGCAGCCCCGTGGAGGCCGACTCTATGCATCAGGGCATCGACGAGGACGCTGAGCCTGGGAAGGTATCCCACGTCTTCTAAGATGCCCAGTACTATGTAGAACGGTATCACGAAAGGCATTACCATTCCCAGTGGGACGTAAAGACCGGTGGTGAGAAGGCCAAAGGAGGTATCTATGTCAGGGGTGGTTCCGATGAGGATGTCGCGTAGGACCCCTGAAGTGTGCTGATTTACGATTCCCGTGATGAGGGGGTTGTAGATGGCAAAGATGGGATCGAGAATATAGTCTATGAGGAGCTCGCCGATCTTTATCACGCCAGAAAAGGAGATGTAGAGGATCAGAAGTGCGAGCGGTATTCCCAAGATTGGCTTTATGGTGGCTTCTTCGAGTTTTTCTAGGATTGATGGGTGTTTGTGTTGGATCTGCTGGACCTTTTCGGCGATTTCCCCAACTCTTGCCCATCTTTGGTCAGAAGACTCAAAATGAGTCTCTGGTGGGGTTCTGGCTCTTGGGATCTCTTCGACGAGGTCGTGGATGCCTTGGCCGCTTACCGCTACGGTAGGGACGACAGCTACGCCCAGTTCTCGTTCCAGGGATTCTAGATCGATGTTTATTCCGGTTCTGTTGGCGGCATCCCACAGGTTCAGGGCGATGACGGTGGGAAGTCCTCGCTCGAGTATCTGGAGGGTGAGGTTTAGGTTTCGCTCCAGGTTGGTGGCATCTACCACGTTTACCACCACGTCTGCACCTTCGTCGAAGATCTCTTTGGTGGCTTCTTCTGCTTTGCAGGAAGGCTCTAGGGAGTACACACCAGGAGGGTCGATCACATCGGCAGATTCGTCTTGGATGCGGGTCTTTCCTTGGGTGTATTCGACTGTGGTTCCTGGGTAGTTAGAGGAGATCACCTCTGTTCCGGTGAGCCTGGAGAATACGACACTTTTTCCTACGTTGGGGTTTCCCATCAAGATTATCTTCAAAATCGAGTGCTCCCATCTTGATTTAGATCGGGTTTTGGCTCTTGGTGTGATCTGATATATTGCTTTTGGCT
>CAZXBV010000309.1:0-1801 GCA_964639155.1 uncultured Methanotrichaceae archaeon | reverse complement strand
ATAAATAACATACACAACCCATATCAGAACAGATGGAAAAAAGAATGACGGATGAGTTATCGCCCCATCCTCAAATACAGTTTTAGCCCGATTCCACACCCAGCACTTTCAGCGGATTCACGCCAGCTCCCTGCAGAGTTTGCAGCTCACCCATGCTCTCCAAATGGAACTCTTTGATGGTGGATACGAAGTCTTCGGGGGAATTGGCAGAATCCATCAGCACCAGGTCTTCCTTTAGCCTGTAAGCCCAGCTTGGCCAAGTGTCTATGTTGCTCATATTCCCGGCTTTGTCAAAGTCGAACCCAAGCACCAGGCCGTCGCCTGAATTGGAAGATGCGTCCCATCGGATGAATATTCCAGCGACTCTGGTGCCGTATTTCTCTGTCAAGGCCTCTGTCTCGTCAGCGGTGATGTATTTGACGTACATGCCCTTCTTTCCGGGCGTTGCGTCCCATGCCACCTGGAAGTAGTCCTCTTTGCACCAGTTGGGGCAGGAGATCACCTTATAGCTCTGGTTTGCTGGATCTTCTATGGGAAGCTTATCCTCTACATACCTGGCTTCCAAAAAGCCGCTGGAGACCCCAGGGCAGAGGTGGTCGTGGAGTTGGACTGCCTTCATGAATACGTATGGCGTGTTCTCGTGGGCCCAAACGTTCGCGATGGGCAGCATGTGACCAAAGACGCCTGGCTCCCAGGTGTCGACGTTGGCTAAGACGTAGTCGGAGTCGATCTTACTTTTCTCCTGGACATCGAACCCGGTGGCGTCGGCGTTCACTTTCATGTAGACCGCGTCACCAGTGTTCTTGTTGAAAAAGCCGAACCACAAAGGCTTCCAGGGAGGACTTAAGATGTTGATCAGGTTCTCTTTTCCTGGGGTGCAACCGGATATTTCCATCACAGCGTCCAAGCACATATCAGTGGTCTGGCCATCGATTACGGGGTATCCTGCATTGGTAAGGGCCAACACGTTCAAGCCGCCGTTCTCGAATCCCAGTTCAGTCATGGCGTAGTTTGTAGCATCTGCGCCCAGCTGGTACATGTCAGCCCCTTCACCTAGGGCCGTCACCGGCAACAACGTCATTAATAGCAGAACTGCTACTCCAAATCGTTCCAATCTCATAATCGTCTCCTCTCGTTCTAAATTAGGCTTGCAATTTACACATTGATGATACGCAAGATAGAAAAAGTGATACACAATCTTATATGATCTTTTCGATTGAAGCTCACATTAATCAACATTATAGGTGAAATAAATCATACGTTTGGAGGGCTTAACTCCAGTTAAATTTGATTTACAAAATTACCAAAAAGAGGACGGTTGCCGGAATGCTTACCAGCTAACGATTCCGGCAAATCTGATCTATCTAGGCCAGCCACATGACATATCACAGGGCCAGGTCAGTCTTGGCATCTCTTTGAACGTTATCTTCCTTTGAATCTCAAAAGAGCCCATGAATTCTTCAAACTCTCTGATGTTCCTTTGTCCTGGCACCGATTGCTTGGAGTCGAGCATCAGATATCCTGTAAAATTGTCGATAGTTTGGAAATTGGCCCTTTTCTTCATGGATCCTGTGTGATGAATGTCAATCTCTTGTTCTTTGAACTCCATCGTCTCAAGGTTGTAGCTCTCTTCAAACTTGGCACCAATCCCACCAAAGACAAGAGAGCTTTTCACGATCTCTGTGCCCATGAGCGTATCACCTGGCTCAAGGGCGGCGTAATTGTCAACCAAGTCACATTCCTGAAAGTTAGGGGTTCTGCCTTTTGCTCCTTCTACCATGTACTCGTTCTTCACCAGAGA
>CAZXBV010000308.1:0-1818 GCA_964639155.1 uncultured Methanotrichaceae archaeon | reverse complement strand
TCTAATCGGTTCTCGGCTATAAACCAATCGATGGAAATCAAGAGAGTTTCCAGATTTTGTTTCGAGATTATTTCCAGGTTTAAGCAGATCCTGCGTCGTTAAATTCGATCTCGCCGCTGAGAAGAGCCGAGATGGTCTTGGGTATATTTTCCACTATTACCCTGATCTGTTCCATGCTGTCCCGATCCCTTATTGTGACTGTGTTTTCCTCCAACGTCTCGTAATCTACGGTGATGGAGTAAGGAGTTCCCACCTCGTCGTTCCTCCGGTATCTTCGGCCGATGCTGCCAGAAGAGTCGTACTCCACGTGGAAACCACGTTCTCGAAGTTCGCGAGTGATTCTTTCGGCAGGTTTCACCAGGACGTCTCTATCCATTAGGGGAAGGACTGCAACCTGTATGGGGGCAACGCGGCTTTTGAGTCTGAGAACTGCTCTTGTCTCTTCATCTACCATCTCTTCAGAGTAGGCGTGTTCGAGGACTGAGTAAAGTATCCTGTCTATCCCGAACGATGGTTCGATCACGTGAGGGATGATCTCTTCGCCCCTGATTTCTTCTTCCACCATCTCAAAGGAAACGAGCTTGGAATCGACCTCGATGGTTTCGCCGTCCACCTCGACTGTGATGACGTCCTTCTTCAGCTCTGACGTGGGAAGCGATTGGAGTGCGTCGGCGACAGCCTTGGCCTTGTTTCTGAAGAGCGGTCCTAGCTTCTTCATGTCGGGTTTTACCTTCAGCACCTCTCTTTTTTGGGGTTCGTCAAAGGGCATGAAGACCGTGAGGTTAGTCTGGCTCTGGGTCATGTGGGATTGAAGGTCGAAATCGGTTCTGTCGGCCACGCCC
Organism: uncultured Methanotrichaceae archaeon; assembly: GCA_964639155.1. Lineage (GTDB taxonomy): Archaea > Halobacteriota > Methanosarcinia > Methanotrichales > Methanotrichaceae > CAYWZG01. The sequence goes on along the minus strand of CAZXBV010000308.1, from coordinate 976 downwards.
ACAATTTCGATCCAGCCGAATCTGTCCAAATATGCCTCGGCGTCCCAACAGTCTGCCGCGTAATGGGCCATCTCGTCTGTCTTATGCTGACGGAACCGGAGTTGGTTTCGATCAAGGCCTGCTTCTATCAAGAACTGGTAAGTTCTGGCGACGTAGTATGCCAAGGTCTCGTGGGCGATGATTCCTTTTTCCACGGCCTCTTTCATGCTTGTCTCGCAAGGCTCGCCTGCCGAATCTTGTGTCTCTTCAGAGTAAAGGCGCAGCTTGATGTCTTCAACTTCGTTGAATCTGGCGTGAGACTTATCCACCGGATCTATGAATATCTCAGCTTCAGCCTGGGAGAACTCTCTTAGCCTTATCACGCCTTGACGTGGCGATATCTCGTTTCTGTAGGACTTGCCTATCTGGACTGCGCCGAAGGGGAGCCGGTCTCGATAGTGGCGCAAGAGCCGAGGGAAATTGATGAACATCCCTTGGGCGGTTTCGGGCCTTAGGTAGCCGATCTGTTTTCCGCCGGGTCCTATCGAGGTCTTGAACATGAGGTTGAAATCGTAGATCTCGGAAAGTTCGCCTCCGCATTCGGGACAGAAGACGTCGTTTTTCTGGATGACGTCGTAGATCTCCTCGTCAGAGAGGGCATCGGGAACTTCTATCAGGTGTTTGATCAGATGATCTGCCCTGTAGATCTCGCCGCATTCTTTGCATTCTGTGAGGGGGTCAGAAAAGCCGCTCAGGTGTCCTGAGGCGACGTAAATGTCTTCCACACCGATTGTGGGGCATTCGATTTCGCAGAAGCCTTCTCTTACCACGAAGAAATCTCTCCAGAGGTTTTCGATTCCTCTCTTAAGAGGTGCCCCCAAGGGGCCATAATCGTAAAAGCCCGCAGCTCCGCCGTAGAGTTCAAAACCGGGCCAGATAAAGCCCCGTCTTCTTGCGAGCTGAATTACCTTATCGTACCTGTCCATAGCCAATCCTC
>CAZXBV010000307.1:0-1821 GCA_964639155.1 uncultured Methanotrichaceae archaeon | reverse complement strand
ATGAAAAGAAGTGAGGCATCTGGCATATGATATACACCATAACGCTCAATCCGGCCCTGGACCGGACCTTGCAAGTCAGCAAGATCGAACACGACGTGTCGAATCGGATCTTGTGGGAGAACTTTTACGCAGGAGGCAAAGGAATAGACGTTTCTAGAGTCTTGGCCAATCTGGGAGTCGAGAATCGGGCTTTGGGGTTTCGGGGCGGTTTTGCTGGCGAGCATCTTAAAGCACTCCTGATAAAAGAAGGAATACAGTCCGACTTCGTCAGAGTATCGGGCGAGACCAGGACAAACGTGATCGTCCATGAGATCAGAACCGGAAGACAGATCGCTTTCAATTCCCAAGGCCCTGAAGTCAAGCCTTTCGAGTTGGTAGAGTTCACCGACGAGGTGGCCCAGCTAGAAGATCCAACAATTGTCAGCATTGGTGGAAGCGTCCCTCCCGGAACCAGTCCCGAGATATACAGAAAGATCATAAGGACGCTGAAGATAAGGGGCGCGAAAGTTGTGCTCGACGTGGATCGAGAAGCCCTGAAAGAGGGGCTTCAAGCTAAACCTCACATAATCAAGCCTAACATCCACGAACTGAGCCATCTCGTGGGAAAAGATCTAAAAAAGCTCGACGACGTGAGGAATGCTGCCCACGAGATTCACAAGAGGGGTGTTGAGATCGTGCTGGTATCTATGGGCGCAAAAGGAATCCTTCTGGTGGCCGATGGCGAAGAATGTCTGGCAGTCCCTCCAGAGGTGAAGGTGGTGAACACCATTGGAGCAGGAGACTCTTCAGTCGCCGGTTTCATCTACGGGATCGTCACGGGCATGGACATGAAAGATGCCTTGAAACATGCTGTCGCTGCCGGAACTGCCACTACCTTGAGGAGAGGAACTGCGCTATGTCAAAAGGAAGATATAGATGGCATTCTTCCCAAAGTAACGTTAGAGATATTTTCAGAGCTATGAAGAAAAAACGAAAGGTGTGATCAATGTCCATCAAACCAGAAGACGTCATCGTCCCCTTGGACGTTCCCAAGAACAAGCGCAAGGAATACGTGGAAAATTACCTCAAGATCACGAGGAACAGCGGAAGGCTGATGCTCTTTGCTGGCGACCAGAAGGTCGAGCATCTGAACAAAGATTTCTATGGCGAAGGGATCGATCCAGAAGATGGCGATCCAGAACACCTCTTCAGGATAGCAAGCCTGGCAAATATTGGGGTCTTTGCAACCCAGCTTGGGCTCATCGCCAGGTACGGAGAGGATTATCCCAAGGTACCATACCTCGTAAAGCTCAATTCGAAGACAGATCTCGTGAAAATTTCTCAGAAAGATCCGTTCAGCAACCAATGGATCGAGGTGGTTCAAGTCGCCGATTTTGGCGAGAACAGCGGTCTGGAGATCCTTGGCGTCGGCTATACCGTATACCTTGGAAGCGAGCAAGAACCCGAGATGCTGCACCAAGCAGCTCAGATAGTGTACCAAGCCCATCAGCACGGCCTCATTGCCGTTCTCTGGATGTATCCTCGTGGAAAGGCCGTAAAAGATGAGAAGGATCCACACCTGATTGCTGGAGCAACCGGTGTTGCAGCAACCTTAGGTGCCGACTTTGCAAAGGTGAACTATCCAAATATTGAGAGTAAGTCATCTGCAGAGATATTCAAAGAGGCAACTTGCGCCGCTGGAAGGACAAAGGTGGTCTGCGCCGGAGGGGCAAGCCAAGATGTAAACGCGTTCTTGACCCGACTTTACGACCAGATCCACACAAGCGGCGCGTCAGGCAACGCAACTGGCAGGAACGTTCACCAGAAATCTCTCCGCGAGGC
>CAZXBV010000306.1:0-1822 GCA_964639155.1 uncultured Methanotrichaceae archaeon | reverse complement strand
GCTACCTCTGCCTTGGTTTCAGTCGAGTTCGGAGGCGCAAGCAAGGTCGAGTCATCGTACTTGTTGCCGGTCATCAAGTTGCTCTTGACTGTGTTCCCCTCGGATTCGGCAAGAGATACGCCATAGTAATTATTGCTAATAGTGTTTCCTGAGATTACGTTTTTCTCTGAAGACTGAAGACCTACCCCAAACCATCTATTGTCGCTTATGCTGTTTCTTGAGATGGTGTTCTGGAACGAAGAATCAAGATAGATGCCGCGATAGTTTTCGAGAATCGTGTTATCCCTGACTATGTTCTTCTTTGAATCAATAATGCTTATAGCGACCCAATTGTCTTTGGCGACGTTCTCTGTCACGAAGTTACTATCCGAAACCACCTCGATCCCGATCTTGGAACCAGTAACTTCAAAATCCTTTAGGACGATCCCGCCCGCCTTCAACCTGATCGCAGTATCGTTGCCGTTTCCCTCAATTATCGGAATACCGCTTCCTGTGTCCATACCTCTGAGGGTGAGCCGCTTTGTCACGTCCAAATTTTCACGATAGGTCCCACTCTCAACCAAGACGACATCTCCGGGATTTGCCCTTTCTATGGCTGCTTGAATGCTCTCACCTGATGAAACCTTGATCGTCTCGGCACCTCCAAAACCAGCCAGCAAGAACAAGGCTAGCAACGATGCGAACACCATCACGAAAAGGTCATGACGATCCTGATGAAATTCTTCCCGGAACATGAACATCTCCTAATTATCTAGGTTTGCACATTATCTATTCTTCTATTATGATCTCAAACCCAGAAGGTAACTTGCGATCATCTCGCCCACATCGACGCCCATCGCCTGAAAGATCCCCTTTCCCGAAGGAGTACCGTTCACCTCGATGACCTTCAGCCCATCTTCGGTCTCCATCAGATCTACGCCGCTGTAGATCGTGCCAACGGCCAGGTTTGCCTTCAGAGCCAGCTCTTCAATTTCATCGTCGAGAGGGCAAGGTTGAGGTGCGCCACCCTGGCTTAAGTTGCTGATCCAGCTTCCTTCTGGCGCCACTCTGTAGATGGCTCCAGCGACCTGGCCACCCACCACGAAAGCTCTTATGTCCCTTGGCGAAGGTGCGGTGGATACTAAAAACTCTTGAAGATAGACGACGCCGCTTCGTTTCAGGATCTCTGCGAGCCGATCTCCTTCTTTTCGCACGATCAGCTCAAGCCCCTTTCCTTTGTATCCAAAGAGCGGTTTCGTCACGACTTTCCCGTGCTCTTCTAAAAATTCGATCGCCGCCTCGAAACTGGTGGTCACCATCGTTTGAGGATGAGGAACTTTCGCCTCGTGAAGGGCAAAGGACGTGGCAAACTTGTTGGCTGCCCTCTGGATCGCTTCTGGTGAGTTGACTATCGATAGGCCAACTTGCCGAAGGGCGCAGAGTGCCTCGAACCTGAATGCGACGTCGTGAGATCCGCTTCTTCCAAGATCTCTCACCACGAGGCCGTCAAGATCGGCGAGATTTGTCCCGTTTCCCTTGATCCAGTGATCCGGCCCGATCTGGGCTGCAAGCCAGGAGAAGTTCAGGTGAATCGCCTCAGCCCCCATCTTTTCAAACCCCGCTTTCAAGGCTCTTGCAGTCCAGTCCTCTGGATCGGTGACCACTATTCCAAAGCGCATGACTTTTGGGATGACTACTTCTGCATATATCTTTGTTGGCTCGGCCAAACTACAGATCGCTTTTCCAGATACCATTGCCGGATCCCGCCAGTCATGTTATAAACCTCGGCGAATCCCAAATCGTCCATGATCTTCTGGGCGTTCCTTGATCTGATACCCACAAG
>CAZXBV010000305.1:0-1824 GCA_964639155.1 uncultured Methanotrichaceae archaeon | reverse complement strand
TAAGACGCCGCGGCGGTTGCGTTCTCTGGCACGTAGACCACCATCCCGTTCTCCAACTGGTAGGCAGTGCCCATCTTGGTACCCTGGCCCCCGGCGATCTTCTCGGTCATGTTCAGTACCTGTATCTGGTCCATGTCCTTGATTATGATCTGCATGTTAGGGTCGCCTGGATTCTTCACGATGGTCACGCTGGCCTCGGGGGTGAGCAGTTCTGGTATGTTGTAGGAAAGGACCAGGGCCATGAGGAGGGCGATGGCAAAGACCATGGCCGCATCGAAGAGGTTGGCAACCCCGCTCATGGGATCCTCTTCGGAATCTTCTAACATTCCGAGTTTGCGCCGGCTGGTCCGTCCGATCCTGCTCATTCTCCCGCCTCGCTCCCCTCGCCATTCGGCTCTCTATTGCGACTCTCGCTTTGCATCAGCTCCACCGCGTACTCAAGGTCGCTTAGGTCCTGCCGGTACCACCTGTTCCTGACCATGTAGACACCGTAACAGACCCCGCCAACAGCAAGACCAATCACCGTCGTTGAGAAGGCGATCACCAGATTGTCGGCCATCTGCTGAATATTGCCCTGAGTGAGGCTGATCAGGGCTGGCCCCATCGGGATGAGGGTTCCCATCAGCCCCAGAATGGGCCCCACCCTGACCCCTATCTTGATCGGCTCCAGGGCCTTTCCCATGCCGAGTTCCGCATCCTGAAGCACTTTTTCGAGCCGGATCTGGAACGTCTCGCATCTGAAAGATCGGGCCGCCTCGCTCAAAGCCTCCGATACGCGGGAATGGGCTTTGTAGCCCTCCAAGAGAGAACTGGCCTGATCTTCCCTGCCCATTTTTGCCATCTTGGAAGCCTCAAGGCAGACCCTTTCAAGTTCGACAAGGTCACTTCGCCTCGATGTATACTCGGATATGAGAGAGCCCAATAGCGCAAGAGACCATCCAAAGAGTATGAGAAGCGCCACTATCACTGGATAGAGCAGCGCCGTCGAGAATACGAATAAGACGTTTACGATCTCGACGTAGATGCTCACAGGGAGACCCCCACCCTCCTGCCGACGAACCCAAGGACGACGAGGGAGAGGATGAAGAGGTATGAAGTGACGAGATCAGATGTTGGGATAGTTATGGGTGCAAAGGGCGTCGACTGGGTCTTGAGGTAGGCGGGGATCAGCAGCATAGAGAGGATGTAGAAAAGGCCAACGAATATCATCACGTTTCCCAAGGTGGAAGGGGCCTTGCCCACCTTTCCGACAGTGGTAGAGAAGGCGGCGATGGAGATGAAGAAGATGAGGCCCACAACCGCGCCCACCTTCCAGCCAGAGACCTCAAATAGGCCAGCCAGCACGCTGCAGGAGAGGAAGGTTGCGGCAAGACATGCAGGACAGGGCACGGAAAGAACCCAGAACGTCTTTCGGGATAAGTCGCGGCCGTGCCGGTTCCACTCTCTTGCAGTGACAACGCCTATCGCCACCAGCAAGAGGGCGATGACAAAATGCATCGTCATCCCCATGTTCATAACTGATGTCAGAGTCCCGTCAGGCATCAACCCGACGACGAGCCCCATGATCAGAGATAGTGCCAGGTACACCGTAGCGATGCAGAGGGTCTCTTTCCGGCTCAGGCTGGCCAGCCCGCACCCCAGGCTGACCTTGAGCGCAAAGATGAGAATCCCTATCAGTACTCCAGAAGCCGCAAGCCATGTGAAATCCAAGGACGACACCTACCAAACTTAAGTGGACACAAGTCAAATTTACAGGATATAACGTTTGCGCAAGCCAACCTGCGTAAGGCAAAGATATGTTGTAATTCCGAGATCGAAAAGAGG
>CAZXBV010000304.1:0-1826 GCA_964639155.1 uncultured Methanotrichaceae archaeon | reverse complement strand
AGGTCCAAGGATCAAGTCACTGATCTATCCCTTCTCCATCTCATATCGATGACACCTGACATGGAACTTTTGTATGTACGGGCCTCAGACGGCTGGATCGAGCTATTCATAGATCAGCATCATATCGAGCTCTACCCTGAAGACAATTACGACTGGCTGCTAAGAGAGGTCAAGACCACCTCACTTTTGATGGATTGGATATCCGAGATGGCTGAAGAGCAGATATCTGGCCGGTATCATGTGGGGCCAGGTGACGTAAGGAGGGTTGCAGGGACTGCAGAGTGGCTCATGCACTCGGTTGCGCGTCTTTCTCAGCAGCTCGATCTCGGCGCCACCTATAACGCATCTTTGTTGGAAAAGAGGATTCATTACGGCGCAGGTCCTGACTTGATGGCTCTGCTCGACCTGAAAGGAGTGGGCCGGGTCAGAGCAAGAAAGCTCCACGAGGCCGGTTACACAAGCCTTGAGAAGATCCAGAAGGCGGATCGATCCTCTTTGGGCGAGGTCATCGGGCCCAAGACCGCAGAGAAGTTGATGGCTCAGCTTCGAGAAATGATGCCGGTGAGTCAAGATGACTGAAGAGACGAAAGAAACGGAAGACGCAGAAAGGACGGAAACGATTAACTCGACTGAATTGCTAAAAAAGGCGGATCCAAAGAGGCTGAACTTGGGCGGGATCGTCCCCCTCTCGACGGTGGATTGGCCCGGGACTGCCTCGATGGTGATATTCATGAGAGGGTGCCCACTTAGGTGTCCTCACTGTTTTAACGATCATCTCCAAACCGGCGAGAGCTTTGAAGATTTCGCTTTCGTGGAAAAAGAGATCAAGAATGCAGCTGCGTTCATAAGCAGCGTCGTCTTTTCGGGCGGTGAAGCCCTGATGCAGTCTGATGCGGTTCGGTATATCGCCGGTTTTGCCAGAAAGCTGGGCCTGAAGGTGGGAGTTGAAAGCTGTGGTTTTTACCCAGAAAGGCTCGCAAGCTTGTTAGAAGAAGGGCTCCTTGACCAGGTTTTTCTGGACGTGAAGGCTGACTTGAAAGATCCCGAGTATGCCAGCGCTACAGGCCGGTTTGGCGTCGCCCCTAAAGTGACCGAATCGCTGGAAATTTGTCTTGAAGCTGGGACGCCTTTTGAGGTCAGGGTCACGGTTTTTCCCGAGACCGCAAAATGCGTCGAAAATATCGGAAAGACGCTCTCGCATATGGGGATCGGTTCGGTCATGTTCCAGCAGGGCATGCCAAAGGAAAGCGAAGAGCCTTTCGAGCCGGTCCCGAAAGATCAGCTTGAGGCTTTTGCCGAGTCGTTTCGAGCTTTGGGCATAAGCGCAAAAGTTCGGATCAAGGGGGAATTGGGTTGAAGATCATAGGATTTGTGGGGATGCCAGGTTCTGGAAAGTCGGTTGCCTCCAAAGTGGCTTGCGATATGAAAATGCCGGTCGTGGTCATGGGCGACGTCATAAGAGAAGAAGCAAGAAAGCTTCAGTTGGAGCCGACAGACCAGAACCTGGGACGAGTGGGAAACTCTTTGAGGGAAAAAGAGGGCCCTTTTGCCATCGCCAAAAGATGCCTGGAGAAGATCGAGACTCTCGAAAAAGCCGGATCATCTCCCGCAGTTGTGGTGATCGAAGGGATTAGGAGCAAAGACGAAGTGGACCTTTTCAGAGAGCAAAGTTCTGATTTTCGACTGATCGAGATCTGGGTACCTGATGACATCAGGATGAGGCGGATTGCAGCTAGAGGGCGAGCTGACGACTGTTGTGGGACCGATTCCAAAGGGGCGATGGACAAGCGGGATGCGCGTGAGATGGGCTGGGGGATGGGCGAGGC
>CAZXBV010000303.1:0-1827 GCA_964639155.1 uncultured Methanotrichaceae archaeon | reverse complement strand
ATGACTGAAAACTACACGCTTTTCGACAAGGGAACTCAAGCATTCGTTTATGGATACCAGGTCAATGCCATCCAGAGGATGTTGGACTTTGATTACGTCTGTGGAAGAGAAACTCCAAGCGTTGCGGCCATCATCAACCCAGGAAGAGAAGGCTCTCATACGGTGTTTTGGGGCCCAAACGAGATCTTGATACCCATGTACAGAACCATTCCTGAGGCCGTAGCTCGTTTCCCCGAAGTAGACGTGATGGTCAACTTTGCATCTTACCGTTCGGCCTTTGACACCACAATAGAAGCGTTAGGGCAGCCAAACATCAAAACCGTGGCCATAATCGCCGAAGGGGTCCCTGAAAGAAAGTCCAGGATCATGGCCGCCACTGCAAAAAAGATGGGCAAAACCATAATCGGACCCGCCACTGTAGGTGGCCTAGTTGCAGGCGCGTTCAAGATCGGAAACACCGCAGGAACCATCGAAAACATCATAGAATCAAAGCTCTACAGGCCAGGATGTGTCGGATTCGTCTCGAAGTCGGGCGGGATGTTAAATGAGGCGTTCAACATCATATCCAGAAGCTCAAGCGGCGTGGTCGAGGGAATCGCCATCGGAGGCGATCGATTCCCCGGAAGCAACCTGATGGACCACATAATGAGGTACGAAGCAAATCCAGACATCTCAATGATCGTCTGTCTTGGGGAGGTTGGCGGCACCGACGAATACAGAATAGTAGAAGCCCTAAAGGACGGCAAAATCACAAAGCCCTTGGTCATATGGGTCACAGGAACCTGTTCTAATGTCCTTCCTTCAAGTGTCCAGTTCGGCCATGCCGGTGCCAAGGCTCAATCCGAACTTGAGACTGCAAATGCCAAGAACCAAGCGTTGAAAGATGCAGGTGCAACAGTTCCCAATTCCTTTGACGATTACGGCGACAAGATCAAAGAAGTTTACGAAAAGCTCAAGGCTGAAGGCAAAGTCCAGGACGTGATAGAACCACGGGTTCCTCCTGTCATGATGGATTACGACAAAGCCAAGGCAGGGGGCTTGGTGAGAAAACCCACGACACTCATATGCACCATCTCTGACGACAGAGGTGAAGAAGTGCTCTACGGCGGCAAACCTCTCAGCAAAGTTCTGGAAGACAAGATGGGGATTGGCGGAGTCATCGGGCTTCTCTGGTTCAAAAGAGAGTTGCCACCATACGCAGCAAGTTTCATCGAGCTCGTGCTCCAGATTGTGGCTGATCACGGACCTGCGGTTTCTGCTGCACACAACGCAATCGTCGCATCGTGCGCCGGAAAAGACCTGATAACGTCGCTTGCAAGCGGCCTTCTCACCATCGGTCCTCGGTTTGGTGGCGCGATAGACGATGCTGCAAGGGAGTTTAAGGGCGCCTACGATTCAGGTCTCGTCCCCGAACAGTTCGTCAGCAGCATGAAGGCTAAAGGCATAAACATTCCAGGGATTGGGCACAGAATCAAGAGCGTAAAGAACCCCGATCGAAGGGTAGAACTTCTGATCGACTACGCGCAAGAAAACTTCAAGAGGACCGATCTTCTCGACTACGCGCTCCAGGTCCAAGAAATAACGACGGCAAAGAAAGGCAACCTGATCCTGAACGTGGACGGGTGCATAGGTATCCTCTTCATCGACCTTATGACCTCTTGTGACGTCTTCACCGAGCAGGACATACAGGACGTAATAGATTACGGATACTTAAACGGCCTCTTTGCCCTGGGGCGGAGCATGGGGATCATAGGCCATATATTGGACCAAAAGAGGCTAGAATCCAGGCTGTATCGTCATCCTCAAGATGACATCGCCTACATGCTG
>CAZXBV010000302.1:0-1860 GCA_964639155.1 uncultured Methanotrichaceae archaeon | reverse complement strand
CCGCCCTTTAGGGCGGGGTAGTTCACGCCATCTTTTCCGAGGATAGGTATCATGCGAAAGGAGTTCCGCAACCTTCTCCCCCTGGACGAAGCAAGATCCATCGTCCTGGATGAGCGTCCCCTGATCGAACTGGAATCGGTTCCGCTGGATAGAGCCTTTGGCCGAACCCTGGGCGAGACGATCACTTCGACTGTAGAGGTTCCTGGATTTAACAGAGCTTCCATGGACGGTTATGCAGTTTTGTCTGAAGACACCCTAAACGCCCGGGAAGATCTGCCAGTCCCGCTTTATCTGGTCGGAACAGTCCCAATGGGCCAGGTCCCTGAACTGGAGGTGGGACCAGGGCTGGCTGCCGAAGTTTCCACCGGTTCCATGATGCCCCCGGGCGCAAACGCGGTGTTGATGGTGGAACATTCCAAGACCGATGGCGATACCCTTTTTGTGAAACGTCCCGTTCACGTGGGCGAGAACGTTCACATGATGGGAAGCGATGTCGCTTTCGGCGAGATCGTGCTCCATCCAGGCGTCAGGCTGACTGCAAGAGAGATCGGGTTGCTGGCTGCCGTTGGAAAAGCCGAGGTTCTCGCAAAAAGGCTAAGTGTCGGCGTGGCATCCACTGGCGACGAGATAGTCTCTCCCGGATCTCAATTGGAGCCAGGCCAGATTTATGATATCAACTCCTACTCAATAGGTGCCGCAGTGGAAGAATGTGGCGCGTCACCAGTCGTATACGGAATCTTGCCAGACGATCACGACCAGATGGCTGAAGGATTGATCAATATGGCGCGCAATTCTGCCCTCGTAATCGTGAGCGGAAGCACTTCAGCAGGGCGAGGCGACATGGTTTACAAGGTGCTCGAAGAGCTTGGCGAGGTGACCTTCCACGGGATGAACTTCAAGCCCGGAAAGCCGACCCTCTTTGGACACCTGTTAGGCAAACCATTCTTTGGGCTTCCTGGATATCCGACGAGCGCCCTTACGGTCTTTGGCCAGATCGTGGCCCCCTTTATCAGGAAGGCTCTTGGAACTGAACAAAAATCGCCCGAGGTTCGCGGGAAATTGGCCCGGCCGATCCGCTCAGAAGGGCGGCGCCAGATGCTCTCGGTGGGGATCGTTGGCGGGTGGGTATACCCTGTCGACAAGGGAAGCGGTTCCATAACTACTCTCGCTCAGGCCGATGGGGTCATAGACATACCTGCCAAAGTAGAGTATCTTGACAAGGACGAAGTCGTAGACGTTCACCTTTTTGGCGATTATCCTGAGCCAGACCTTCTGATAATGGGCGAAGACTCGCCAGAAATTGGGGCACTCGTAAGAAATCTACCTTTTCGGGCCAGGTTCGTAACGATGGGAAGCAAGCGCGGCCTTCTTGCGGTCCAAGACGGGGTGGCCGATCTTGCTGTCGTATCTTCATCGGTTGGGGTTGTTCAATCCAGGTCTGAAACCCTGGTGAAAAGCTTCAGAAGGGAACTGGTCCTTATGGCACTGGATTCTGATTTTCTGGACCTTGAGAGGGTTGAAAATATGAAAGTGATAGGTTGGTCCAGGCAATCTGAGATGAGCAAGATATTCCAGAAGGTGCTGGAAGAGAACGGTATTTCTTCGGTCGAGTTCGTCGGCCTTGCCAAGACCCATTCTGCGATCGCAGCAGCGGTGAAAGCCGGAAAAGCAGACATTGGATTTGGAACGAGATCTGTTGCAGAGGGTGCAGGCCTTTCTTTTGTCACAGTGGCCGAAGATGAGATCAAATTATTGGCCAGTATTCAAAGACAGGATCGAAAAGCACTCCACGCTTTCGTTGAACTGTTAAGTTAATCTCACCGTCAAACTGGCAATTTACCCCCAATCTCTTTTTTCAAG
>CAZXBV010000301.1:0-1878 GCA_964639155.1 uncultured Methanotrichaceae archaeon | reverse complement strand
GAGTTCGACATTTTGGCCTATTCGTATCGTTAAGCACTAATCGTTCGAGAATCGATTAGCCTCACCTAATCAGTTCTCGACTATAACGGGAACTACACCGGCTGATCGATGGAAAGATCAAAAAGGCAAGCTAGAATTTTGCCGCCTGTTCTTTCTTCTCACATAATCCCAGGGATAACTTTTTAAGGCACACCGCCTCAGTCAGGGCACTAATGTACAGATTAGTACATGGGATTCATATAATTCGGCGTATATGATTTTTGTTAGGGGGAAATTGTCGTGGATTCGAGAGAATTTGCCTTTAAAGGCTTTGGGGATCTGAAACGCTGTGGTAAAACGACAAATCATAGGTGGTCTTGATGCTGGGTGTGCCAATGCCTTATTTGGCTTTGATCGCCTCAATCGTCATAATGCTTGGGATGACCATCACCATCACCTTAAGGCGGGACCATGATTAACCAGATCCTTTTGATAGCTTACGTTGCCGTCATAATTATTTTCTCAATCAAACTCCGCCAGAAAACCTTTACGGGTTTTGTCCTCTCTGACCGGAACATCACCCATCCTGCAGTTATTGGGATTGCCTTTACTGCAGCCTATTTCAGCGCAGCCTCTTTCCTTGGCGGAGGCGGCTACGGCCTCATTGCAGGTTTACCCTGGGTGATATGGGCAACCTTCTTCCACGTCGCCTTCGCATGTCTTGCCTGGCTAATCGCGCCCAAGATATGGTCGATGGCAAAAGAGTACGATGCAAAGACGGTGCCACAGCTTCTTGAGCGAAGATACGAGTCTCCAAATGGCAAAGTTCTCCTGGCAGTCATCATGCTGGTGATGTACACCATCTACTTGGTTGCGATCTTCAAGGGGTGTGCCCACCTCTTTGAAGGACTTCTTGGCATAACCTATGTCCAGGGCTTGATGGTGGCGGTCCTGATTGTTGCCATCTATTATGTCATAGGGGGTCTGCCTGCCATCATCTGGGTGAGCTTCATTCAAGGAATACTGATGCTGGGCGGTGCTGTGATCCTCTATTCTGGCCTCGTCTTCGAAGGTGGTGGCATGAGGATTTGGGAGAACATTCCCGCGACGATTACCAGCATGAATGGATACCTCGTGCCCTGGCAGACTACTCTGGGGATGGCGTTTTCGATAAGTTTGGGCCTTCTTGCACTGCCCGACCTTCTGATCATGATATTTTCGGCCAAAGACAGGCGAGTTGTCCGGTTCGCCGGGATCTATGGGCCGATCTCTATTGCCATATACGCCTTCTGCATCTTTTCGGTCGGCATTCTGGCTTATGGAGTATTCAGTGGAGAAGAGCTCGCCCCCTTCGTCAAGACCCCTGACAGTTTCATCCCCTTCCTGGCGCAATCCCTCCTTCCAGAAGGGTTTGATGGGATGATCCTTCTTGCTGCGATATCGGCTGCCATGTCCACCATAAGCGCTATCGTTCTTGTCACCACCACCTCGCTAACTGCAGATATCCTCAAGTTCTTCAGGCCAAACTTTCCGGATGACAAGGTGCTTCTTCTGACGCGGTTTGTGGGCATCCTGGTGATAGGGGTTGCAGCATTCATGGCCCAAGACGTTCCAGAACAGATCGTGCCTCTCGTCTCGATAAGCATGGGAGTCATCGCATGTTGCGTATTCGTTCCGCTCATCTTTGGACTTTACTGGGGGCGGGGTAACTCTTCAGGGTTCGTTGCGGGATTGTTGGCAACTTTCGGATCGGTCGTAGTCTGGCACTTTTACGCCGACTCTCTGATACATCCGGTCGTAATCGGCCTTGTCGCAGGAACTGTCGCCTACGTGGGAGTGAGCCTCCTTACAGGTGACTCAAACGTCGAGAAGAAAGCCGCAAAAGAGGACGGCGCTCAG
>CAZXBV010000300.1:0-1885 GCA_964639155.1 uncultured Methanotrichaceae archaeon | reverse complement strand
AGCTCCATAAAAGTGGAGATTCACAGGGTCGATCATCGAGATTTTGAGGAGATGGTACTGTCCCTGACAAATCTGATAAAAAACGCCGAAGGCGAGATCATCGCTAACATCTCTGGAGGTCCAAGAGAGATATTCCTCGCTTTTGCCATCTCATGCCTCGCACAATCCCAGAGGCTCTACAAAACCACCAACTATAGCGACATCGACCGGTCGATGTGCGAAATCAATTTGCCCCGCCTGGTGAAAGGCTTGGACGAAAAATCGAAGAGGGTCTTAAAAGACGTTCTGATAAACGAGCCCGCCACGATAACCGAGATCGCGCAGAGGCTCGAAGTATCAGAAAGCACCATATCGAGGCAGGTTGCCAAGATGGCTGACCTTGGCACGCTGGATGTGTCCGTGAAGGGAAAGTCGAAATACGTCAGGATGACGTTGACTGGCAGGCTATTTCTGTCGATCGAATTCGAGTCGTGGGTATCGGTTGCTGAATATTAAATGAAAAATATTCTGGAGACATTTTCTTTGAAGCGTTCATTTTCAGACATAAATAAAAAAGTAGAGCAAGGCGATGCGGTCGTCCTCACGGCCCAGGAAGTTTGGGATCTGGTCGAAGAAGCAGACTCCGGTGCCCTAAAAGAGGTGGATGTGGTCACGACCGCCACCCGAGCTGTGATGAGCGGAACCTATGCTGTCTTTTCATTCCAGGTGGCCGAACCGAACGCATTTGTCAGGGCGAAGAAGGCCTGGATCAATGGCGTTCCAGCGAAGGTCGGCCCTTGCCCCAACGAGCGACTGGGGATTTTGGACATGGTAGTATTCGGGACGGATCACAGCCGAGAAGATCCAGGTTACGGTGGCGGCCACTTATTCAGGGATCTCGTCGAGGGCAAGAGCGCTCATGTGATGGTCGAGTCAAATGAAGCCAAAACTCTGGAGTCCGAGATCAAACTTGAGGAGATGCCACTTGCCAGGCTTTTTGGAACACGGCACTGTTTCAAGAACTATTCGGCCTTCGTCAACCCAACCAAAAACCCGGTATCCACCATCTTTCATGCAATCGAGTTCAACCCGAGCTGGACCGGGGCATCGGTCTCGGGATGTGGCAGGCTAAACCCCATCGAGAACGATCCACTTCTCGATACCATCGGCATCGGGACCAGGGTTCTGATCAACGGTGCCGAAGGGTTCGTGGTCGGCGCAGGTACCAGATCTTCCAGGGACAAACCAAACCTGGCCGGTTTTGCGGACATGCACGGAATGGATCCGGAGTACATGGGCGGATTTCTGACTTCAAGCGGCCCCGAATGTGTGTGTTCCTGGGCGGTGGCAATCCCTGTCTTGACCGAGTCGATACTAGAGTGCATTGGAAAGCGGGATCGAGACATTCAGCTGCCTGTAATGGACGTTGTAAAGAGAGTGCCGATCGGCGCTGCCAATTACGGCGACGTCTGGGAAGGTGTGGACCTGGAGGTGAAGTTTGATCCGGGAGCATGCAAAAAGTGCGCCCAGTGCGAGCCAGAATTGGTCTGCCCCACCCGCGCCATAAGTTTCGAGTATGAAAATGATGCGCCGGTGAAGCCAAGGCTGGATAGGTACCGGTGCTTCAACTGCGGTTTATGTGCTGCAACTTGCGCGGGCGAGACCTTCACCGCAAACCTGGGCGCGCTCCGCGTCGGAGGGCGAGAGGTACCGATAGTGGTCCGACAGTCTGACCGGCAAAGGGCGCAGAGGCTTGCCGAAGATCTGAAGAACAGGATTCTCGATGGATCTTTCAAGATCACGGAGATGGCAGAGCAGATCTATCCTTATCCCTGAACGGTTCCTTTTGGATTTTGGCCAAAAGAACAGAACGCGCCTGGAGCCTTTGGCTCCAGGTTGTACGCCG
>CAZXBV010000299.1:0-1908 GCA_964639155.1 uncultured Methanotrichaceae archaeon | reverse complement strand
TTCTAATATTTAGCCCTTTCGACTGGTGGCAGTGATTTGCGGGTCTGAAACAACGGTAGCTAATTTCAACCGTCAGTTTGCATAACATCATATCTAGGAAACGGATTACACAGACTGCAAAAGTGTTGGATTTGACCATATTGACCATTATAAAAGGGGGGGGGGCGCAATTCCTCCCCACCCCGAAGGACAGGGCTTCCTTGCGCATTTAAGATGGACTACTCAGAATATCCACATCCGATCTCGATCTCGCCTGCAGGCATCTCTATGTTTCCAGCTTCACCGGTAAGCCAGGTGTAAGCAAGGCCAGAACTCGGAGTCGTTCCATCTGCTTTGTAGACCATCTCCCTGACTGAAGATGTGACATCTGCAGGAATGGTCATCTGAAGGGCGGTCTGTACTTCAAGGGTCTCGACCTGATCTTTTTTCATCTCGCCGATGTCCCACTTCAGGGTGGTCGTCCCGTCGGCGTTTTCGACCTGATCTATCTCGGAAGATGTCTCCACCACATCAAGATAGGGGAAGAGCGTGTAAGTCAAAAGAAGGTTCGTTCCCACGGGCCTGCTTTCGATACCGTCATAGATCTCGGTTACCAATTCAGCCAGACTATCCAAGTTATCTTCAGACGGATAAAAAGCACCACCAGTCACCTCTGCCATGTTCTTGAGCGCTTGGTACTGCATTGGCCCGTTGGTTTCAGAGATTCCAAGACCAATGGCGTAAACTTCATACCCGCTGTTTGCAGCTTCTGCTATCGTATCCTGAAGCCTTGCGCCCGGAGCGAACTCACTCCATCCTGTGACGAATATAATTATCTCCTTGGTGTTGGCAGGATCTTTTGGCGGGTTCTTTTTCAGCACATGTACCGCCTCTCTGAGCCCAACGTCGTAGACTGTAGTCTCCGTTTCCAGATATTCCTGATTGTTCAAGCTATCGATCGCTTTGGACTGATTCTCACTTAAGGAGAACATCTCAGTCGAGAAATCAACTTCCGAGTCCCAACTCACGATCGATACTTTCGATCCGCCATCTCTGAATAACTCTTGGCCCAAAAGCGCGTCCACCGAGTCCGCAATCCAATCCGCGTCAGAAGCATCAATTGTCTGTCGCATGCTGCCTGAAGAATCGATCGCAACGACCACCGACATGTAAGACTGGTAGTGAGGCATCTGGACTGTCAGCTCGAAATTAGGACAGACGCCGCCATCGTTCGGGATGATCCCCTTGGAAATGCTAACCCCGTTCTCGTCTTCCTGAGACCATTCGCCCCCAAAGGCCAAAAGATCGAAGGGTTCTTCCAAATCTTCGACCAAGACCTCTTCTTCGATAGCCTCTTCTGCAGAAGCATCAATATCTATCGCCACATCACCAGAGCATTCTTCAGAGCTCGAAGGCGATTCAGATTGTGCAGATACAAACACTGCAGCAGAGCATAAAACTGCCATTAGTAGCAATAATCTTTTGAATTTCATATATATCCGTCCTTTGCAACAAACATTCCCTATGTGAAGGGTAAACTACCCCACCCTAAAGGGTGAAGCTTCCTGATTCATCACCAGAACTTATATCACAAATATGTGATTTAGAGGTTCCGGTTCAGCAGGATCTAAAGGCAGTCCTATCATTGAAATGGGTACGTTTCTTGAAGCGTTGTAATCACTATCACAGACGAATCCACAGAAGGGACTATTCGGAAAAAGCATGAACAAGAACTCGGACCAAGACACATAGTTGACGAAAAGCCGAATCTCACCTCACTTTACCTCACCTTACCCCTTGCCAGTGAAGCGAAAGTGCCAACGAAACATAGCACCACGAATACCGAGAATATGGCCTTCATGCTCATTAGAAACTGAGGATGAACCTCTGGCGTCACAGGAACCCGGCCCATGAACACGGCCAAAGCCG
>CAZXBV010000298.1:0-1910 GCA_964639155.1 uncultured Methanotrichaceae archaeon | reverse complement strand
CTCTCCACGGATTACAAAGGCACCTTTCCTGAGAAACTCGCCTGATTCTGGGGTTTTGGTGACCTGTTCTGCTTTCACCAGATAGCAATCGCCTTCAAAGAGTCCTGCTTTCCAGACGCTAGAGTAGCTGACGGCGAACTGGGCCGCTTCTTCAAGGGTGGTTTCGGGGATCTCTTTTCCTTCGGTCTTTATGACAGTAAGTGGCGCCCCTGGCGCGTCGGTATGGAGCGCAAGATCCCTTTTTTCGAGATATTTCGCATAGATCTCTTCGTTGGTGCTGGCGTCTTTTCCTCCGAGCACCAAAAAGCCGTCTGATGAGCGGAACCATCTGAACCGTTCATACCATCTGAGCTTTCTGCGCTTGAGAACGCGTCTGGTCTTGGGCTTTGGCGCCGCTTTCTTTGCGATCAGCTTTTTGGTCACTTCGAGCGCCTTTTCTGCGCCCTCTTGTTTTCTTCCCTGTTCTTTGGATCGGTCGTAATATCGTTGTGCGTTCTGGGGAATCGTGAGTTTTGCGTTCAGTTCAAGCTCGGTCCCCTCTTCGTCCAAGAGCAGTTTTACCTCGCCTTGGTAGTTGAGGGAAAGGAGCTTTTCGGCCACGGGAAGGCCAGAGGTCTTTATCCGGGCCCAGATTTCTGAATAGGTGTAGCCTTTCTCCATCGCGTTTGCGATGGCGTTCAGGATCGATTCGATCTCGCCGTAATTCTCGTAGATGAGGGCGCCAAATCTTGCATATTCGCGCTCCTTTGCCGAAAAGTCCTCTATGGAGTGCTCTTGCATCTCTTTTCGTCGTTCAAGAGCGGTCTTGGGCTTTGGGCCCACAACTTCCTCTTCTGCCACGAAGAACTCATCGAGCGCCTGGCTGAAGCTTGGAAAGACCTTCTTTTCTAGGCCCTCATAGACTCGAAGTGAGGACGGGACGACGTCTTTTGGAGCTCCTTCCTCGCAGACGATCTGGGGTTCGAGATTCTCAAGCGAGGTGACGAAGACGTCTTTTAGGGCTTGGTGGAGCCGATCTATTTCTTCTTCATCGAGGGTCGATGACGTTCGATCTTTTTCTAAACCTGCCCTGAGGCAGACTTCTTCGCCGTAGATTCCGCCCATGTTCAGGTTTCGGACCAGGGTCCTCACGATATCTGCATCGGATTGTGACACGATTGCTGCGAGATCTTCTCTTGACACGGTGCGCGGATCGGTCTGGCCTTCTCGGTAGAGATAGTCTTCTCCTGCAAGGAGCCTTCTATTTCGAAACGCCATCGGCCTTAGGGGAAGGATGATCCGTCCAGATTCTTCTGTGAGGAGGACGTTTCCTTTGGGGAACATCTCGACGATAAGCAGATACCTCCCGTCGGCCCGTTCCACCACGATCTCAATGACTCTGTCAAAACCGTGCTGGTTTACGGCAGAGATCCTTCCACCTGAGACTCGCTGCCTTAGGACCGTTGGGAACTGGGGCGGCATCTGGGGTGCTTTTCTGGGCTTTTCGGTGAGGTGGACGCGCCGCCCGGCTTCGAGGACCAGGTCCTTTTTGCCCAAGCTTGCTGACTGGAAGGAGAACACCACCCGATATGGAGAGAGCTGGTAGGCTTTGCCCAGGAAGCCCCCTACCAGCTGTTCTCTTAGCTCTTCTGCCACAGCTGCTACGTCCACGTTGCTCATCGCCTTCTTCATGGTCGGGTGATTGAGTGCCAATCGATAAATAGTTGCGGACGTGAATTAAAGAGCGGATCTAAGATGGCATCTGCTCGATTTTTGGCCGATCACATGTTGATGAAGTTAGCCAGGTGGCTCAGGCTTGCAGGCCAGGATGTCGCAAACCCGCCTCCGAGAGTTGACGACGACTGTCTGATGGCTATAGCAAAGCAAGAAGGCCGAATTCTTCTGACAAGGGACGTGATTTTGGCCCAGAG
>CAZXBV010000297.1:0-1912 GCA_964639155.1 uncultured Methanotrichaceae archaeon | reverse complement strand
CCATAAGCCCGCCCAAATAGATCGATGCTCTTGGGGCTTCCAACCACTGCCAAAAGGTCACCGGTCTTCACAATCGTACCAGGATTTGCATCCAAAAGGCCCACACCATCTCTTTCGATGGCCACCACCGTGCACCCCACCCTCTCAGAAAGGTGCAAACTGCCCAACGCCTTGCCAGAAAGGGCATCAGACCTCTGGCCCACCCGAAACTGAATAAGCTCTAAATCTTCGTAGATCATCGCCAGTTGTTCGTCTCTGTCCTCAGCAATCCTAACTAAAATGTGACTTGCAACGATCGGAACTGTGGCCACATAATCAGCACCCGCCCTGTAAATCTTCTCGGAAGATCGAACGTGATTGGCCCGAGCCAAGATGAAAGCACCGCGGTTGAGACTCCTTGCAAGAAGCGTCGAAAAAACGACGTTTGTGTCGTCGTTCAACATTATCAATATCCCCGCAGCATCCCTTACTCCTGCCTTCTCCAATACTTCTTCAGAAGTCCCATCACCCACAACCTGGTGACTACACACATCACAAATTTCACGCAGATCCACCACTACTGGCTCGATCCCTTTTTCCGAAAGAACCTTGAATATACGACGCCCAACATCTCCATACCCAATAATTATCAAGCGACCCCTTTTCGGCGCACCCATGACAAGCTCTCTTAACTTGTTCAAAGGCCCAAGCTCTCCTACCGCCATCAAGACGGAATTGGACCTGATCTCCTCTTGACCAGGCGAAGAAACGAACCTACCCCGTTGCCAGATCCCCACCACATTAGCACCAGTACCCTTCAAAAGCTCGTCATTCACCTTGCGACCGATCAGAGGACTTCCTGGATATATCGGAAACTCCACCAACAGCCCCCCAAAAAGCTTGAACGCTCCCGGAAACACCCCGCTTCTGGGCGGCGATATTATCTGGGCGATGAAGTTTCCAAGAAGCATCTTGGGCGATATTATCCTTGAAGCTCCAGCATAGCTGAGGAACCTCGCTTTCGTCACATCTTCAGCCAAAGCCACCACTTCGATCCCTGAGATCTCCCTTACCGTGAGAACGATGTCCGCATTCAGCTCATCCCTCTCATTTGCAATCACGAGCCGAGCTGTCCGGATATTAGCGTTAAGGAGCACCTCCTTTTCGGAAGGATCGCCCCAGACCGTAGGATACTTCCGATAAATCCCCCTGGCGATGTCATATCTCCTCTCGACCACGACGAAGGGAACATCCTGCCGTTTGAGATTCTCAGTGAGAGTCTCGACGACCGGATTGTATCCACATATTATGATGTGATCTTTCATTTTTGGAGGTGCTTTGGCAGGCAAACCCCTGCTCATGCTCTCGATCCACGGTGTGACGATGACTGGAAAAGCAACTGCAAAGAATATCACGATGCCAGATACGCTGACCAACACGCTAAAGATCCTGCCAACGGAACTGTAGAATATGACCTCACCATATCCCACCGTCGTCATCGTTATCACTACCCAATAGACCGCAGTCATCAGGTCCGCGTTCTCCATTTGTCCCTCATGGCCCATCAAAAACACAAAGATCATGCTGTAAACCGCCACAGGGACGACAAAACCGATGGCAACTCTAACGATCCTGGACATCAAGAATAGACCACTCCAAGTGAAATTACGCTGGCATCTCTTAAAAAGATTCTGACGAGGGGAGTCGATATGCAAAAGAGCAGGTCCAACCTCGCCCAAAAGTGACTTTGCACCCAAAAAACCATCGCCCAGATGGAAATGGATCCCCTGCCCGTAACGATCTCATTCCTCTCCAACTCTCGAATCTACGTCCCAAAGCTCGGCTCTTATGCTCAACCCTCAAAGCCTTGAAAGCTTCAACACGAAGGCTGCCGATCCCAAGTACCGCTCAAGACCACACGAGTTCAAATCTC
>CAZXBV010000296.1:0-1914 GCA_964639155.1 uncultured Methanotrichaceae archaeon | reverse complement strand
ATGGTCGCCAACAATAACCCAAACGATATGTTGAGCGCCATCAAGAAGAGTGTGAGGCGACCAGACCATCGATGCAGGTTACGTATGACCTCTCTTCTCTTTACCATCCTGAACTGAGCAAACCCGAGGGTTGGCGTCAGGATCAGGAGAAATATCACCAAAGCACCCAGATAAGCGTGAGGCACCCTGAAGTGGCCCTCTGAAACCAGGCGAACCATGTAAGCGGCCATCGCAACCCCGATCATTGCGAAGGTTGCGCCAGTCAACACCAGAGCCTTATGCTTGTTGAACCATCCGACAGATTTCCTCCTTGCCACGATCGCACCGGAAAACAGCAAGATGAATCCGAGAATCATGGGCGTTGCATGGTAAGGCCACAACCTGGATAAGATGTCGATCTCAGTCTTTGCATCGAGTGCTAGAGCGATTCCGGGATAGAAAACGAAGAAGATGGCAAGCGTGAGGGATGTGGTGATAAAACCCCCAGGATGCAGCGTTTCATCGAGAGAACGTTTGCTCATGGTCATTCCTTTTATCTTATGCGAGATAACTCGACGGAATGATTGGTATAAGTCGTCTGACCCTTTAGCTCGATCCGGCTTTGGGCGGCTCATCTGAGTGATGAAAACCGCCAAAGTTCGACCGAGCCAGAAGGTCTCATCAAATCTGTCTTGTGGTGTCCGATCTGGAGATTCTGCTAGACCTTACCAGGAATCGTGATACCAGTTTATTGACATTTATTCTGGCATCATTCCAGCTTCTTATGGCAGAGCCACCAGTCGTAGCATTCGTATTTCTGGAGCCTCTCTTTGGCGGTCTTTTCGTCGGTTGGTGGTGGTATTATGACCTCGTCGCCGAATATCTCGTTGTTGGGCCAGTTAGCAGGCATCGCAACCCCGTTATCGTCCGATATCTGAAGTGCCTTCAAAGCTCTCAGAACTTCGTCTATGTTTCTTCCGATCTCTTGAGGATAGTATAGCATCAGCCTGATTGCACCTGTTGGATCTACCAGGAAGACCGCCCTTACGGTGTTGGTCCCTTTTCCTGGATGGATCATTCCCATCTTGGCGGCGAAGGTGCCGTTGTCTGCAATTATTGGGAAACGGATCTCAACGCCCATATTCTCTTTGATCCATTCGGTCCACTTCATGTGAGAGAATACCTGGTCTACGGAGAGGCCAATGAGTTCGCATTTGAGCTTCTCAAACTCGTCTCGCCTCTTCTCGAAGGCTATGAACTCGGTGGTACACACTGGTGTGAAATCCCCTGGATGGCTGAAAAGGACAAACCACGTTCCAGAAAAGTCGTTAGGTATGGTCATCCGTCCGTGGGTGGTCTGAACCACCATCTCTGGAACTTTTTCTCCCAGCAGTGGGATCCCTGTTTGGGATTGGCTTTCTTCCATATATTTTACCTCCACATTTTAAATATAGTGCCCAACGGTACATTCTAGACAAATATCTAACTCGTAAGAGTTTGAGATTTGGCATATTCATATCGTTGAGCACTAATTTCGCGAGAACGGTTGAACGCGTGCAGAAATGTCCTAATTTTATGATAGTTGAAATATGGCGGAATTGAGATAGCTATTGGAGGGAGAACCTCGCTTCCGCCATAAAAGGGATTGGTGAATTACCCAAGGACGCTTTATCCTGCCTCAGATCCAAATTCCATTATCATACTCTGCACCGCTGACGTAAACAACATGGCCATCGCTTTTCGAAACACACTCTTGTGAGCTTCATCCGCCACGCTTCAACACCCACGAAACAAAGATATCATGTATGTCCTTTTGTGGACATATAAAGTTTTCGATATTGATATTCTGGGGCGCAGGGCCCCCGATCCGTCCGATTCCCCGCCAGTCACCAGGTGAGCTGGCATTTCATCCCCTCACTTTGATCGGCAAGGTAT
>CAZXBV010000295.1:0-1917 GCA_964639155.1 uncultured Methanotrichaceae archaeon | reverse complement strand
ACCTTCCAAAGACGTTAAATAAATTCGCCACGAAGGTCTCGCGCAAGTGATCAGTCATGTCATTTGAGATCGAGAACATTCACGCGCGCGAGATCTTAGACTCGCGAGGCAACCCAACCGTAGAGGTTGACGTATACACTTGCTGTGGCTTTGGAAGAGCTGCAGTCCCCTCTGGAGCATCAACTGGAACCCACGAGGCACTTGAGCTAAGAGACGAAGACGACCGATATGGCGGCAAGGGCGTTTTGAAGGCGGTCGAGAACGTAAACGAGATCATAGCGCCAAAGCTGATCGATTCGGAACTGCTCGCGATCGAACAGAGGGCCGTAGACAACTTCATGCTGGAGCTTGACGGAACATCCCTCAAATCCAACCTGGGCGCAAACGCGATCCTGGGCGTATCCTTGGGCGTCGCCAAAGCCGCTGCAGATTCGCTGGAACTTCCGCTGTACCAGTACCTTGGCGGGGTTAACACGACAACGCTTCCGGTCCCATCCCTGAACGTCTTGAACGGTGGCCAACACGCCGGAAACGACCTTGCGATACAGGAGTTCATGATCCTTCCAAAAGGCGCAAGCTGCTTTTCAGAAGGGCTCAGAATGGCGGCCGAAACCTACCACGCTCTCGGCAATATCCTCAAAGGAAAATACGGTGCAGGAGCCACCAACGTGGGCTACGAAGGAGGATATGCGCCGCCCTTGAACAACACGAGAGATGCCCTCGACGCCCTCATGTCCGCGATGGACGCAACCGGATACGAAAAAGAGATCGGGATCGGGATGGACGCTGCCGCCTCCAGCTTTTACAAGAACGGCAAGTACGCCATCGACGAAAAGAACCTCACTCCCGGAGAATTGGTCGACCTTTACGCAGACCTGGTAGCAACCTATCCGATCATCGCCATCGAGGATCCCTTCGAAGAGGAAGCTTACGAGGACTTCGCAACCCTAACTGCCCGGCTCAAGGACACAATCATCATCGGCGACGACATCTACGTAACTAATGTCGAGAGACTGGCCAAGGGAATCGAGATGAAGTCAACAAATGCGCTTCTTCTCAAGCTCAACCAGATCGGGTCAGTATCCGAAGCGTTCGACGCTGCCAGGATGGCTTTCAGGAGCGGCTACAAGGTGATGGCAAGTCACAGATCTGCCGAGACCGAGGACTCTGCACTGGCAGACGTTACCGTGGCCCTGGGCGCAGAGATGCTCAAGACCGGAGCGCCCGCAAGAAGCGAGCGGAACGCCAAATACAACCAGCTCCTCAGGATCGAAGAAGAGCTCGGGAGCGCCGCAACCTACGCCAAGATTTGAAGGCCAAAGCTCGGAGCCCGAGCCAAATTCCGTCAAACCTTAACCAGAGCTTTAGCGCCGTTGGTCGAACTTTCGCGCTTTGGGATCTGAAACTTGGGACTTGGCCTTTGGACCAATGATCCCAAGGCTCGAAAGGTCTATAATCGAACAAGGGCCAAGGGCTGGGATATGGATTACACTTTCAAGAGAGGGTTTAAGCCCGATATAGACAGGATTAAGGCCGTGCTGGAGGAGGAGTTTCCCTCCGTGCGCGAAGAGGATGGCAAATTGGTGACCAGTTACGGTGCCTTGAAAAGCATAACCGTCTGGATCGAGGGCAAGAAGATGACCGTCATCACCGAGCCCGATTCTGACGTTGGCGATGAGCTCATTCTGGAAACCAACAAGCGGTTCAGGAAGTTCCTGGAGGCGGCCACGGGATATAACGCCAAGCAGAGGATGAAGAAGGCAAAGAAAGAGGCTCAGAAAGATTAGAAGGCCACATTTCGCATTTCACATATTGCCTCAGATTCTCACCCTGAAGTTCTCTACCTTTGCACTCATTCCATGCGGTTTCGCAAAAAAAGTCCTCGCGTTCTTCAACTCACCGATCCGCCCTTGTTCC
>CAZXBV010000294.1:0-1944 GCA_964639155.1 uncultured Methanotrichaceae archaeon | reverse complement strand
TCGAGCCCCTTTCGAAGCTTGAGGGGCAAGACTTCGACCTGGTTTTAACTTGCGGAGACATTCACGGTCGCGGCACCCGATCAGATGCTAGGTCTCTGGTCGAGACACTGGCGTCTTTCAGCCCGACGGTTTTGGCGCATCTTCGCCGCACTCTATACCTCTTTTTTGTGATTTGTATCGGGCGATCTCCATCGACAAATTTGATATAAGCTGTGAACAACAAAATCAGAATTTGGAGATAATTTGGCTATGAAAGTTCGAGATCTTATGACTTATCCCATAGTCACGATAGAACCTGATGCCACGGTCTTTGAGGCGATACAGGTCATGGTGCGGGAGAATAAAGGCAGCGTTATTGTGGCTTGGAACGGGTTGTTAAAAGAGGTGGCAGGGATCATAACCACTAGCTGTATGTTCAGGCGCGTCTTTGTGAAGGGACTCAATCCCGCGAAGGTGAAGATTTCAGAGGTAATGACACCTGCGCCCCTTGTGACAATAGGATCCAAAGAGTCTGTGGGAACGGCAGCCCAGCTCATGATGGCCCACAACATAAGGCGCCTTCCGGTGGTGGAACACGGAGCACTGGTAGGGATCATAACCAGCAAGGATCTTCTCAAGTGCGTGAACCTTCTGGAATGCGGGCTGGAAGATTGAAGGGCGACTTGGCTAGCTTGAACGGTACCGTGACGCAGAGCTTAAATATTGAGAGGATAAAGGGACGGTTGCGAGTCGAGGTAGCCAAGCCTGGTATGGCGCAGGTTTGCTAAACCTGTGTCCCTTCGGGACTCGAGGGTTCGAATCCCTCCCTCGGCGCTCTTTCACAACTTATCTTTAACGATTTCGTCTTCGAAACCACTCTTCAACGACTTTTGTGATTTTGACTTATAGTGTTTAACGATACCGTTCAGACAAATCTCAAACTCGCAAGAGCTTGAGATTTGACCTATTCGTATCGTTAAGCACTAATCTTTCGAGAACCAATTAGATGAAACGTATGTGTTTAGCCCCCTAAAATCGATTGCCAGGTGTTGGTTTTGGCCAATGAATGCACGCCGATCAACAACTTGAGCCAGATTGGAAAACGATATCAGTGGCCGAAGTTGCTTGAAATCTGCTCTTTGGAACAGGTCGTGCGAGCCATCACGAAATGGGATTACTGATGCCGATTGAATGGAGCTAAACACGTACGATGAAACTAATTGGTTCTCGACTATATTTTTTCTCTCGGTCCTCATCCTGGCGGTTTACACAACTCAATGATTAATCCCCTAAGCGTCCTACTTCGGATCCAGATCTTCTTCAGGAAAGCACTATAAAGGAACTGGCTCATCAGCTCTTGAGAGCTCACGCCTACTGGCATATGATGGGGCTTGCAGTGGATCTGGTGATCTGGAACGAAGATCGTTCAGGCTATCGGCAGGAGCTCCAGGATGAAATTATGGGCCCGGTCTCCATCAGCACCGATACCGGTGCCAAGGAGCGATCGGGTGGAGTCTTCGTAATACACGCGGACCAGATCTCAGAAGAAGCGGGAGTCTTGGTACAGGCCGTGGCTAAAGCCATCTTCACAGATGACCGGGGGACGTTTGAAGACCAGCTCGAACGCACATGCAAATTCTCAGTAGCCGTTCCTCTTTTAACTTGCGGGAGGGGAGAGGGCAGAGCGAGAAGTCCCCGGTCTTTAGGCCGAGGATGAAAGCGGAGCCCTCCCCTTCGTTTCTGGCCATCGATAACGATTTAAGGCAATAATGGAATACACTAAAACTCTTACGAGTTTGAGATTTGTCCAAAAGGTATCGTTAAACACTATACGTAGAATCCCAAATAGAGATAACAAAGTGATTATCAGCTACAAGTATCGCGTCTATCCCGAGAGAGATGCAGAGCACAAGTTAGACGAAGCTCTGGATACTTGTAGATGGCTCTACAACCGCCTTCTCGAAG
>CAZXBV010000293.1:0-1969 GCA_964639155.1 uncultured Methanotrichaceae archaeon | reverse complement strand
GATCCAGAGAATTCTTTAAGTACATTCCTCTCGAATAGTGTACCAATATGGACCACCTGGTGCTTTGCATCGACAGAGATAACGATCTGGGACGAAAAGCCAGAATCGATACCCTTGTTGTAGGGCGCAATCCCTGTGTCGACGCATCCCTAAAGCTTGGCCTGGCCGATCCAGAGGACTCGGACGTGAACACCATCCTTGGCGGAATCAAAGTGTACGATGACATGGTGGCCCAGGGCAAAGAAACAGAGATCGCGTTGGTGGCAGGCGATGTGAACGTCGGCCTGATATCAGATGAAAGGATCGCAAAACAGATTGACCTCTTGATGGAATGGTACCACCCAAAAGGGGTGATCGTCGTCTCGGACGGTGTCGAAGACGAAGCGATCCTGCCAATAATCCAATCAAGGGTCAAAGTCAACGGCGTAAGAAGGGTTCTTGTGAAACAGAGCCCCAACCTTGAGAGCACCTATTACCTGCTAAAACAGGTCTTCAGAGACCCGAAAATATCTCACACGTTCTTCATCCCGATCGGCCTTGCTCTTCTCATATACTCGATATTCGGTTTTTTGGGCAGATCTGAGCTTGCCATAATCGCCATATTGGGCGCCGTGGGCGTCTACATACTATCGAGAGGTCTTGGGCTGGACGACTTTATTGACGATACCAAACAGACTTTCAAGGGCTCTCTTTACAGGGGCAAGATGGCGTTCATCACCTACGTTCTCGCAACGGTTCTCGTGATGATAGCAACGATACAGGGCGCATCCAGTTTCTGGAACTACTACACAGGAAACATCTGGTACGGCTACCTCATACTGGTGATGGTTTTCATCCACTCCAGCGTCTGGTGGTACGTGGCCGCGGGAATCTGTGTAAATCTGGGAAAGATACTGGACTTGTACCTCGAAGGCGCAGGCGATGAAAGGTCTTACTCGTATCCATTCTTCATCTTCGCAACCGGCCTTGTCTTCTGGAGCGCCAGCGTCTTCATATTGGCAAACAACACCGACATGAGTTTCTCGTTGATATCCGGCCAGACCACTGAGTACCTGGCGGCATCGGCGATCTTGGCCATACTGATATCTCTAATCGGGGTGAAGATGGCAAGAAAGATGGCCGGCAAGAAGATGAAAAACACGAAACCAAGATCGTAAACAAACGTGGATGAATGTGGACAACCATGAACAACTTGAACCGCTTTTTGCCGCCGAAAGAAAATAGATGGTGATGATCTGATCGAGATCGAGGCTCAATGTGAAAGCTGTCTTTGCGATTTCACATTCGACTTTTATTGGCAACATGAGGGATCAAGGCTCAATCCCGATGCGAAGATCGAAAAGAACCCAGTGACCTATCGCGACCTTGTCGAGACCTTGAAACGGGGTGAAGATGTTCTGATCCGAGGCGACGTTGGCGGACGGCTCGGATCAAGCCTTGGAGTCGACCTCAAGAGTTTCGGAGGGTCTGGATTGCCAATCGAAAACACAGGATCGATCTTCGTTGAAGGAAACGTCGGTCCGCGCCTTGGAATCAGCATGGTCAAGGGAAGAGTTTACGTCAGCGGGATCGTCGAACAACCGCTCGGAAACGTGATCGAGATCGAGACTGATCGAACTGGCTACCGAAAATACGTTTCTGTAACCGAAATACTCAAACGAGGTGGCCAAATCCTCAGCCCCAACGTGATAGACGAAAAAGGGCTCGTCCTGAAAGACGGCCTCTTAAGAGAGACGCTTGCAGCCAGATCTTTTGCAGACAAAAACCTCAGGGTAGAGGGCGATGTCGGGATGAGCGCCGGAATACTGATGCGCAGAGGATCTCTGGAAATTCTCGGAAACGCTGGCAGGAACACGGGAGTTCTCCTGAGTGGAGGCGAGCTAGTCATCCGAGGAGATTGTGACGACTTCACCGCCGCAGAGATGAGGGGCGGCCAAATCTTCGTTGAGGGCGATGCTGGAAACTACAT
>CAZXBV010000292.1:0-1984 GCA_964639155.1 uncultured Methanotrichaceae archaeon | reverse complement strand
TTGCTGCCGTGGTTTGTTATGACACCTGGAGTTTCAGCTTCTTCGCTTCCCATCACCATCTTGTTGAAGGTGTCACGGGTTCCAGAGCCAACTTCTCTGGCTGCAACGTAGATCTTCTCGTCTGGGCCACCCAGTTCTTTCCAGTTGGTGATCTCACCGTTGTAGACGGCTGCTATCTCTTCTTGGCTGAGCCCGACAACGCCTGACTGGTATATGGGCTCGCTGACCACGATGGCAATGGCGTCATAAGCTACCATGTACTCTTGGAAATTGTCGCCGTAAGTGGTAACTTCGTCAGGTTTCACCGGTCTTGAAGCCATCGCGATATCAGAAAGGCCGGTTGCCACGTTTTTAATCCCAACACCAGAGCCGCCTCCGGTGACCATGACTTTAACTTCGTCTTGAACTCGATTGAACTCTTCGGCACAGGCCTCGGCGAATGGCATGACCGTCGTAGATCCAGAAATTGAAACAGTCGCTATCTCATGAGCAGTCTTAGTATCGCCGTCGTCGTTTCCAATGCAGCCAGAAAGGGAGAAAGCTACAATCACAAACCCTACAACTAAGAGGGACACTAACCTTTTATTCATCGGTTCGAGAACATATTGGTACATGGTATAAGTTTAATCACAATAAAATATATAGTTGACATTGGTCAACATTTCTATTATTTCAGTATGTACCATATATACATAAACGCTATGTACGTTTCGTTTGAGTCCTTTGAGGTGAAACTTTGAACGATCCGACCATAAAATACCTTCAAGATCGGTTCAGAGAATACTATCTCCAAGAATCTTTGGAAATGCCCCCTGATTTCCAGTCGAGAGAATGGGGTTTTCTCCTGTTTCGCGATCTGCCCAAAAAAGTGATGCGTCGTCACAAGTCTTTTGGATCCAGGTTCGAGCTGGTGGATTACATAAGAGGCATGACACCCCTTCATGCATACTATTCCACTGCCCTCTACCGCCATCCAGGTGCCCCTACGATGAAAGAGAAAGGCTGGCTTGGCGCAGACCTGATCTTCGACCTGGACGCTGACCATCTCAAGAACGCGCCTAATTCCTACAACGAGATGCTAGATATGGTCAAGAAAGAGACCTTAAAGCTCCTTGAGTTCCTCCTATCCGACTTTGGGTTTTCGGAAACAAACGTAACCGTGGCGTTCTCGGGCGGCAGAGGCTACCACATCCACGTAAGAGATCCGCGCGTTTTGGAACTGGGCAGTGGCGAGCGCCGGGAGATCGTTGACTACCTCACCGGGCGCGGCCTGGACATAGAGAGGTTCATCTATAAAAGGCCGGTAGAAGGCGATTTTGGTGTAGAACGGGCCCTTTTGCTATCAGTCCCACCCGAAAATGCGCGAGGGTGGCCAGGCAGGATTAACCGTTCCATGATCTCTTTCGTCCAGTATCTTCGAGATCTCGAAGAAGAAGACGCGGTCGAGGCGCTGGCCTCAAGAGTGGGAATAGGAAAAGGTGGTGCCGCCGAGTTTTATAGGAACCTGAAAGGCGATAATGTCTTGGATCAGATCAAGAAGGGGAACCTGAGCAGTTTTAAAGGCAGCTCTAAGATATGGAAATCTCTAATCAACGATTATCTAGATGAAGAGGGGATCCATCTTGGATTCAGCCCGGATCAAGATCGCGGCGAGACAGATGAGCCAGTCACCACTGACATCAAAAGGCTCATAAGGTTCCAGCTCAGCCTTCATGGGGGAACTGGCCTCAGGGTTACGCCACTCACAGTAGACGGCTTGAAAGCCTTCGATCCTATGAGAGACGCGGTCGTCTTTGGGGATGACCCCGTCGGGATATGCCTTCGAGCCCCCTTCAAGTTGGAGATGCATGGCAGGATTTACTCCTTAAAAGAAGGCCCCACCGAAGTACCCCAATGTATCGCAGTGTTCCTCATGGCCAGAGGATTGGCAAATCTAGGGAACGCTTCAGATTGATGGTGGGCTTATATACTTTGCCTCCAACCG
>CAZXBV010000291.1:0-1986 GCA_964639155.1 uncultured Methanotrichaceae archaeon | reverse complement strand
GGTATAAGGAATTGTCACAGCTAACGGCTTTGTAGTAACCGTTCTTCTTCAATTTGCTTCTCTGTACCTCTTGGCAGCCTTTTTGAGTGCCTCGATTCCGGGCAGCGGATCTCCTGAAAGGTACGTTATGGAAGCGCCTCCGCCGGTGCTGACGTGAGAGAACTTGGATTCCAAGCCCAACTGTTCGATGGCCGCGCTGGTGTGGCCACCGCCTGCGATCGAAAAGTCTGATTCTGTAGCGGCTTTCAAGATCTCGGTCGAGCCCAGTGCGAACTTCTCTTGCTCGAAAATTCCGGCAGTTCCGTTCAGGACGACTATTTTTGCGTCCCTTATCCTCCTGCAGAAATTGACTATAGACTCAAGGCCGATGTCGGCGATCTGGAGGTCGTCTGGGATCTTGTCCATGCCAACATCCAGCCTCTCTCCATTCTTGTCCAGAGCTACGTCTTTTGGCATCACGATCTTTCCAGGATACTTGTCCAGAAGTTCCTTTGCCACTGCCACCAGATCAGAGTAATCGAGCCCTTCCACGAAGTCCTGGTTCTTTTGGCCAACATTCATTCCGGCAGCCATCTGGAATACTGTTGCTACAACGCCAGTCACAAGGACCTCGTCGACGCCGCCTCGTTTAAAGACGTTCCGTATGACCTTGATCGAGTCGTCTGCTTTCGTCCCACCCAGGACGAATATTGAGGGGTGGTCGTTTCCTTTGACGCCTTTGTCCAGGGATTCGATCTCCGTTTCCATCAGCCTCCCAGCAGCGCTTGGCAAAACCTCGGTAAAGCCCACGACTGAAAGGTGTGATCTGTGAGACACGGCAAAGGCGTCGTTGACGAAGAGGTCAAATAGGGGGTAGAGCTGCTGGACCATGTGGCTTTTGGCGTGATCTTCTGGCGGCCTGTTGATGTTCTCTTCGGCGTAGAACCTGGTATTTTCAAGGAGGATCAAGTCGCCTGGCACCATGGCCTTTATGCTGGCTCGAGCGTGTGAGCCAAAGATATCGTCCACGTATTTGACGTCGCGACGGAGAAGTTTGGATAGCCTCTTTGCGTGGGCCTCCATGGTGGTGAAATCTTTCTTTCCGGCTCTGCTCTGGTGGGCCATGAGCGCCACCTTTGCGTCCTCCAGGTTGCGCAAGGTTTCCAGGTGGCCTCGGAATCTCTTGTCGTCAAGGATGTTTCCGTCAGGGTCCATCGGCGCGTTGATGTCAACCCTTACGAGGATGCTCTTGCCCGCCGTTGTGAAATCGTCAAGCGTGAAGTAATCTTTCAAGTCAGTCACTCCTCTGGGATCTGATTGGTGTGCCAGAAATTAACACAAGGACTATTAGCCTTTTTCGTCGCCACGCCTGCCAAGCAACTCAAATTTTTGAGTAAGAGCGATCTAGGACGAAAACTTGAAATTTTCACGGCTGAAAGTCAAGATCCATTTTGGAAATATTATTATAATGGTCTGAACCTCGATGGATGAAATGTAGCTACGGGGCTGGTTTTCGTAGGTTCGACATCGAGACAGATAGATTTACGTACGATGTCACCCTCAAATTAGCCACATGATACCAGGCATGGGTGGAAGGGGCATGAACCCCAAGAAGATGAAGCAGATGATGAAACAGATGGGCATCAACATCGACGAGATCGAAGGCGTAGAAGAGGTAGTGATCAAGACTGCCGAAAAAGAGATCGTCTTCAAAGATGCATCAGTCACAGTGATGGATGCCCAAGGCAGCAGATCTTATCAGATAGTTGGCACCCCCGAAGAAAAGCCGAGGTCCGTCGCCATACCTGATGCGGACGTAGATTTGGTGGCTGCCCAGACAGGAGTCGGCTCAAACGAGGCAAAGTCTGTCCTTGAAGAGTGTAACGGTGATCTTGCTGCTGCCATAGTGAAGTTGACAGAGAAGTAAGTCCCATCGGCTTAACAGACCCACAAACACAATAGCTCTATCACAGAACCGACCTAATCGATCCATCGAATCGTGCTTTG
>CAZXBV010000290.1:0-1990 GCA_964639155.1 uncultured Methanotrichaceae archaeon | reverse complement strand
CAGAACGAATCCGACCAGATCGTCCAGGCGATGCAAGAGAAAGGAATTCCAGTGACTTACGTCTTATATCCAGACGAGGGTCACGGTTTTGCCAGGCCCGAAAACAGGATCTCCTTCTACGCTGTGGCTGAACCGTTCTTATCAAGGTGTCTTGGCGGAAAGTACGAGTCCATAGGAGACGACTTTGAAGGTTCTGCAATCACAGTTCCAGCTGGAGTCGAAGAGGTCCCCGGGCTGAAAGATGCCCTTTCAGCGCATCAATTAACAGAAGAACCAATCGGATAGCATTGATTTGTTCTCGCAAAGAGCACCACAATAGCGATCGATCAAGCAGATTCAAAATGGTGAATTCAGACGTTAAGAAGTGGCGCTAACCTCTGGGCCAAGCCCCTTTGATCTGGTTCATTGGCCCAGAGGCGCCATCTTATCGACCGAATATTTTAATAATCGTCACGACCATATGACTATTTTGGGGTTTACCTTTGAAGCATATGGCAATCGTGTTGAGTTTCGTGGTTCTTGCCCTGTCCAT
Source organism: uncultured Methanotrichaceae archaeon (assembly GCA_964639155.1). GTDB lineage: Archaea > Halobacteriota > Methanosarcinia > Methanotrichales > Methanotrichaceae > CAYWZG01. The sequence goes on along the minus strand of CAZXBV010000290.1, from coordinate 1,458 downwards.
CCCTGTCCTGGGTTTCGATTTTGTGCCAATCTTGACGGTAGCAGGGGAAGGATCAGTCACAGTACCGGCAGATGCAGTCGTCATCACCGTCAGCGTGACGACGAACGACAATAACGTAACTTCAGCTTCTGCACTTAATGCAGAAAAGCTGAACAGGACGATCGAGGCCTTGGTGGCCGCTGGCATCTCAAGAGATGAAATCCAGTCAGGATACGGAAGAAGCGCTCAGACGATCAGGACCTACAAAAGGATCTGCAACAACACAACCTGCATGATCGTCGAAGACCAGGTCATAAACCAGGTCACAGACCAGATCAGAATCCAGCTAGATCCCAAAGACGAGACAACGCTCGAGCGGTGCCTTGAATCAGCAGAGGCAGAAGGCGCAACCGCTGCGGTCACAGGTTACTGGCTCGATGACACAAACTCTGCTATGTCTGAGTCCAGGAAAAAGGCCGTCGAAAACGCAAAACAGAATGGTGACGAGCTGGCAACTGCAGCCGGTTTGAAGCTTGGAAAGACGCTGGAGATCCTTGAGCCATCTGGCCCGCGAATTCTCCGTCACTCTCACGGATGGAACGAATGGGATGAATGGGACTCGTTCTGGCCAGGGATGGGGTACTCTGAATGGCGCCGGCCCTGGATGCATCGCCAACCCTTCGAGATATCTTATGTGGACTCTGGCATGGTGAAAGTTACGGCTTACGTCGTAGTGACTTACGAACTCGCCTCATAGGTAATGACAGAGAGGGCCAACGGCCCTTTCCATATATCATGCTTGACGATGGGACTATAGTCAAGAATCAATCGGATAACACCAATTTGATCTCGCGAGATTGGTGTTCGACGATTGTGAGCTGGCCCAATGTCAAACTCCGATACGTGTCCACATCTTGGATAAGGTTTTATCAAATCGGGTTCAATAAGTTAAGACTATGTCCAAGTCAGAGGATTGTTTGAAAGAAGCTTTCTCAGGCGAATCTCAGGCTAACAGGAAGTACCTGGCCTTTGCAGAGAAAGCTGACCTGGATGGATACAGTCAGGCGGCCAGGCTCTTTAGAGCTGCGGCAGAGGCCGAAACCGTTCACGCCATAAACCATCTCAAGGCGCTCAACGCAATCAAGTCCACGAAAGAGAACCTGAGAGAAGCGATCGCTGGGGAGACTCAAGAGTTCAAGGAGATGTATCCCGAAATGATCAAGACGGCAAAAGCCGAGGGCAACAAGTCTGCCGAAAGAACCTTCCGGTACGCCAATGATGTGGAACAGATCCATGCAAAGCTCTATCACGACATGATGGACAGGCTGGAAGAATCCAAGGAAGAGAGCTTCTCCTACTACATCTGTCCCGTCTGCGGGATGACGGCAGAGCGAGAACCTCCTGAGAAATGCCCGATCTGCGGGGTCAAAGGAGAGCGATTCAAGAATGTAGAGTAAACTACCCCCCTCTAAAGAGGGG
>CAZXBV010000289.1:0-1991 GCA_964639155.1 uncultured Methanotrichaceae archaeon | reverse complement strand
AGATGAAAATTGCAACCCTGATATTCTCTGGCGGCCTCGATTCTTCTACCCTCCTCTACAAGCTGATCCAAGACGGTTACGAAGAAATTCACGCCTTGAGCTTCGATTATGGACAGCGCCACAAGAGGGAGTTAGTGGCTGCAAAGGCCGTAATTCTGCGGACAAAAGAAGATTGTGGCACAAGAATCGTCCACAGGATCGTAGATATCTCGTCCATCTTCTCTCTGATATCAAGAACCGGCCACAGTCTTCTCGACGACTCTGTACAGGTTCCGGAAGGTTCCTACTCCAAAGAGACATCCTATTCGACGGTGGTTCCTGGACGGAACCTGATATTCCTCTCTGTCGGAGCGTCCTACTGCGAAGCCCATCAGATCCCCGATCTCTATTACGGTGCCCACAAGAACGATCAATTGGTCTATCCAGATTGCAGGTCCGAGTTCATTGATGCTGCAAAGATCACAATCGAGAGAAGCTCAGCCTGGTTTCCTGTCAGGTTAGAGGCACCTTTTGAGGAATTGGAAAAATCTGACGTAGTTCAGCTAGGGCTTAAGCTAAAAGTGCCTTACGAGCTTACCTGGAGCTGTTACGAAGGTGGCCAAAAGCCCTGCGGCAAATGCCCTACCTGTATTGAGCGGATCGAAGCGTTCAGCGCTAACGGCGCTTTAGACCCGCTGGCTACCCGGTGACAAAAATGAGGCTTGGCGTCCTTTTTTCCGGCGGCAAAGATTCAGTATTTGCTTGTTTTCGTGCGATGGAGGATAACGAAGTCGTCTCTTTGATCGCGATAGTCTCCGAAAACGAAGATAGCTACATGTTCCACACCCCAAACATCCGACGAGTCGACTTTCTGGCAGAGGCGATTGGTATTCCTCTCATCACTTGGCCCACCAAAGGTGAAGAGGAAAAGGAATTAGAAGATCTAAAAGATGCCATATCCGCTGCAAAGGAAAAGTACAGAATCGAGGGAATCGTGACAGGTGCTATCGAATCGGTCTACCAGGCGTCTCGGGTCCAAAGGATCTGCCGAGATCTTTCACTCTGGTGCTTTAACCCGATCTGGCAGATCGATCAGGTGAGCTACCTCAAGCTCCTGATATCTGAAGGGTTCAAGGTCATCATCACAGGAGTTTTCGCATACCCCCTTGATGAGTCTTGGGTTGGAGCCGAGATTGACGAGATCAGGGTCAAAGAGCTTGAAAAGCTCCAAAACCGGTATCAGATCAACCCTGCAGGTGAAGGCGGCGAGCTTGAGACCTTCGTTCTCGATGGCCCCATGTTCAAGAAGCGGATCCAGATTGTCCGGGCCTCTAAGACTTATGAGAACTACAGAGGCCATTTCCGGATAGAGGATATGAAGCTGATAGAAAAACAAGAGGCGGGAAAATGATACTTTTGATCGACCTCTGTTACGAGAAAGGGTCACTTTCCAGGTACGAGTTCGTGGATCCGATTAAAGATTGCGTCAAGCGAGCTGGATCGCGTTCTGAGGTACTGCACTTTTCGGAAGTTAAGGATGAAGAGATAAAGAGATGCGAGAAGGTCATATTGTGCGGAACCGCCCTCAAAGACAACGTTTACGCAAAAGATGTCGAATCTTTCTCGTGGATCAGGGAATGCGAGGTCCCGATTCTGGGGATATGTGCAGGAATGCAGGTGATAGGATCGGTCTTTGGAGGTGACATAGTCCCTCAACCAAAGATCGGGCTCGAACAAATAGAGATCACCACGGAGACTGGGCTGTTGGGCCCATCTCGCATGATCGAAGGCTACCATCTCCATAACTATGGTGTCACTCTGCCAGAAGGATTCTTGATTGTGGCAGGAGCGCGAAGCGGTATCGAGGCCTTCAAGCATCAAGAAAAGCCGATCTACGGCATACTTTTCCATCCAGAGGTTCGAAACCGGTGGATCATAAAGCGGTTTGTCCAGCTGTAAGTTCTGGATTGGTTTGAAAACGCACCTCTCTGGGCGAAGATCATAGGTGGCCA
>CAZXBV010000288.1:0-1991 GCA_964639155.1 uncultured Methanotrichaceae archaeon | reverse complement strand
CTTCACAAACAACATCGACTTTGGTGATCGAACTCGAGCGTCATTCCACCGGTGGATAGACGAAAGCTCCATGCTCTTCGAGGTCATAATCAGAGCCCAAAAATCCCTTCAGGAACTCTTCGTGGATTGCGTCCACGTCCATGTCCTCAAACTCCTCTGGATAAAGCCACTTGGCCATTGCCACCGCGCCTATGACCAGCTGAGGACCTACTGCGAAATCGCCTGAGATGACATGGACCCTTCCGTTCTTTACAGCCTCCAAGTTATCAAAACCAGGCACATCCATGATTTTGTCACGATAGTCTTTGAGGGGTGTATCATCGTCCTTTTTGTACCCAGCCCCATAAGAGAGGCCAACGATAACATCTGGGTTCTGAGTCATCACCCACTCAGACTCCACATCACCATTGTATTCGACGTAACCTTGTGCCACGTTCACTCCGCCAGCTACATCACAGAGGTCTGAGTAACCAGTATCTGTGGCGTAAGCCCACCTCATGATCTGCACTTCGCCGGATCGTTCCCTTTCCATGAAGACTAAAGGTCGGTCCTCTTCAGGAATCTCAAAGACCCTTTCTTTCACCGTGTCCATGTAAAGATCGTACCATTCGGTGTAATCTTCTGCTGCGTTTCTATCGCCTATGAGGTAGCCAAGCTTTATCATCTCTTCTTTTATATCTTTGGCTCTGGAAAGGTCAAAACGTATTACGGCCACGCTACCGTGCAGTTTATCTTCCAGCTCGGCAGAAGTAGGCATGTTCGTAAAGGTCACGATCAGATCAGGATCCAAGATGATTATCTGCTCTGCATCTGGCTCTCTCACTTTCCCAACAGAAGGCAGCTTGCAAAGATACGGAAATAGGAGCTCTCGTTCGATCACGGTATCGTCGACGCCCACAATCATCTCCTTTCCGCCAAGGGCGCAGATCGCGCTGGCGTGGCGCATGTGAAGAGAGATTACCCTCTCGACAGGAACGTTTACTGTCATGATCCGTCCCACAGAGTCTATGAGGGTGATCTTGGCCGCTTCGCCGTCTATGATCGCTTCTATCTGGGTGATGTCCTCTTGATTTATCTCGCCGTCATAATTGGCGTCTGCAAGTTCAGTTGCCTCGTTAATTTCGTCGATTATTCCCTGGACGTATTCCACATCGTCCTCATCGATGACGTCGTCCATGTTGGCATTCCCGAATATATCCAAGGCATCAGTTGCTGCCAACGCGATTCCAGAATATAAGAACAATATCTGTATCAAAAGTGTTAAAGTCGTTCGTCTCATGTTGTCCCCCTTTTTAGCTAGGTAATCAAGTATTGGACCATCAGGCATTCTTGGATTGATTCCTATTTGTCTGAAGGATGCAAAGATGGCCCGTTGCCGTCCAATTGTTGTTCATGGATTATATTTATGGCGAACCACATATTATAAAAAGAAAATGTGAATATAAATGGCTACATATCTCCAAATCCTCACAAAGGTCAAATCGGAAGCAATATCCTCCGCCCTTTATGCGCTAAGACCTCGACATCCACCACGTAAGCGTCTTTGATGTTTCTTGGAGTCATCACTCTCGGCAGGAGGTCCATGAGCCACCACGTTTCCAGCAAATTCTTCTTTTTCGCCACAAATCTTGCCCGGTTTATTCCCGTCCCTCGTTTTTGATGATTTATTAGCATTTCATATGTTCAATTGAGATCCTAGTATCACAAATGCCTGCGTGGTTATAAACATTTCCTTTCAGATAACACGAAATTAGATGTGAAATGAAATATATAGTGCTTAACGATACCGTTTGGAATTTGTCCTATTCGTATCGTTAAGCACTATTCTGGCGAGAACCGATTAGACTCATTTGGTCGGTTCTCAACTATAATAGGTACTAACAAAGCGCAGATCGGGTGCGTCAACTCCGGGGCTCGGCTGAGGTCGGCGCATCCAGCAGCGCATCCTGCTTTTCACCAGACCAATTTCCAGGCCAGAACGACGACGAAGG
>CAZXBV010000287.1:0-1992 GCA_964639155.1 uncultured Methanotrichaceae archaeon | reverse complement strand
TCGTTCCATACCATTCTTTGTCCAGCACAAGGGTGGAAAACTCCCAGACAGAGTGGATCTCGTCGACGAGAACTCGTCCGTCTTTCTCAATTCCTGGATCTTGAAATAGAGCGGCACCTGCAATGGCGAAGAGCCCGATGAAAAGAGCCGCTGCGCCGATAGCGTTTTTTTTATTCAACTTTAACTCGAAATCGAGCCTGAAGTCGAGCTTGGTATTGGATGGGGAATAGAGGCCTGCAAGTATGAGGACTAAAGGCGCGAAGCTTGCCCAAAGCCAGATGGACCCTGTGAAAATCTCCATTCGTTCGACCGGAACCGGCGGCATATCGGTTGCAAAGAAGAGGTGGAGCAAAACCAAGAATCGGAGGCAAAGATATAGAGCGCTCACACCAACCAGGCCGAAAATCCGTTTCAACAACTCCTGTCTATTTTGTGATGCGAGCCCGATCAGGATGAGGGCTCCGCCGAATATGAGGATCCAAGGATAAAACCCAAGCTTTTCGAGGGTTACTGTGATTGGATACGTCTGACCAAGCCCGTATACGAAAATTATTCCTTCATTCGATGCGGCCGCAAGTCCAGTCAAGTTTGATGCGAAAGATAAGATTGGTGCGAGTACTCCAAAATCGTGATGAGATGGTGCCGTTATGTAATACATCGCGAGAACCAGGGCCTGAAATCCGAGGGTGATTCCTGTAAAGAGCCCACCAAGCAAGATCGACCAGATCCAGTAGCCTCTAATATCCTGGCCCTTATTACTGTGACCTCTTCTATTATTGTCCCTACTGTTGTGGCCCTTGAGCCAAAGCGCCTTTGTTCCTGTGCCGACGAAGGCCAAAAATAGCGCTATTGATGCGATTATCAATCCTGTGTTGTAAGGGCTTGGTATGACGAGAGAAGATATTGCCATCGGGACGGCTGCAAAGACGAACTTTTGGTTCCAGGAGACTTCCGCCTTCCAAAATCCGATAATAGAAAGACAAATTCCCGCGAGGAGCATGATCAAGGCCGCTTTGGTGTCAAGGCTGGGTCCGTATATCTCCAAGTTAAACAGCCAGAAACCCGTGAGTGGAATCAACGAAAGCCAGAGCACCCACCTCATTATTTTACACTCCCGTATCTGGCCAATATCCCGCGCAAGAGCTCGATGTTGCCCAACCACTGGAGCTGGTATTGTTCCCTCGTCTCCCTTCCTGGAAGCGTGAGGTGTTCGAGGTTCTCGTTGAGCAGGAAATGAGAATCTCCTATCAGGACAGCCGTCCCTTCGCCAAAGGGTCTGGCTGCGATCAGGTTGTAGCCAGATCCTTCGTACTCCAGCCAGACTATGGGCTCGTAATCTTTCCAAGACCTGACCGGATGAGCCTCCATGAACTTGGGTTTGTGCCAGTACACCGCCAAATCTTCCGGAACCACGGTGCCTGTGCCTTGACCGTGAGTTTCCACAATCCATGGGGGGGATCCTAAGGGGATCTTGCTGATATCTAGGTCGAATAGATCGAGCACCGGTTCGAGCGGTCCCTTGTTTGTGTACCCTGAGCTGATGATGAGAAGGCCGCCGCCTTCTACGAAGTTCCCGATCATGCCGGCCTCTTTGTGGCTGTAGGGTTTGGTTGGGGCGATGATCACGAGTACGTCTCCTTCCAACGTTTCGGAAAAGTTGCCGTCCTCAAAGATCAGAGGCATGTAGCCGTTTCTCATCAGATTCGTCGTCAATCCACCGATGCTGCCGGGATTGTACCCGGCCAGGTCAAACTCGTTTACATGAGAGCGATCTATCCAGGCGATGTTGTCGCACCTATCAAGAGTGGGTGTTGACAACCCGTTTATGGCACCTGAAATTGCGAGAGTGATGACCAGGATTAGAGCAAAAGTTGCCTCTTGCTTTGTGGAGGTCTGTGATTCATTTGATATCTGTGATCGATTTGAGGCAGAGAGGTGCCTTAATGACAGGAAAATGAGTCCCAACGACGATAGCAGTGCGAGGCCGACCAA
>CAZXBV010000286.1:0-2003 GCA_964639155.1 uncultured Methanotrichaceae archaeon | reverse complement strand
TGGCCGTGCTCAAGCGCAGTTCCTTTTGCAAGCCCCATCTTCTTTTCCACGAACTCTTCTGGAGTCATGCCGACCTTTTTCAGGGCACCCATAAGCGGGCAGCGTTTCACTGGCGGACAGCAAAAGGCCATACCTCGCAGATCCCCACCAGAACAGATGTGCTTGGGTGCGTTGTACCATCCTATCAGCTCGCCGTATTTCTTGAAAGTTTCTGAAAGCCAGATGGCAAATTCTGGATCGGTATTGCTGTTTAATGAGATCAGATCTGCACCCATAGAGAGGATCGATTTGGCTGCCTCAAAGTCGACTGCATCACACTTGGCCATTATGGATGGCGAGCCCGCATCGCTTGCTTTCTTTACAAGCTTTGGTCCAAGAGTGCCAAGGCCAGTGATGTCCAGGTGTAATATATCCGCCCCAGCCTCCTTAACCATCTTCGCAGTGGATTTCAGATCGACTTCGTCGTCCGTTGGCCTGAACCTGATCGACAAAACGGCTCCAGTCGCCTTCAAGCTTTTGATCAGGTGCAGCAGAGAGTTAAAGCTCAGCTTTGGACTTGATGATAGATCGATCTCGAAGAGGTACCCACCCTCAGCTGCCATCTGAGCAGCTTCAGCAATTCTTTCAGGATTGTCTCCGGTAACCGAGAACCCCAAAGGTGAGGTACCTTTCGCCTTTTCTAGCTTCGCCTTGATCTCAGAAGTCAAGACCTCTTCTGGGTCGAACCCATTCAGCATCAAGAGCCCCGTGCCATCAAAGCTGCGAAGTTCACCAGAGCCACCATTGGGGGATATAACCACAACGGGATTGTCCAAATTTAGGTATCCGACTTTCAACATCAATATCGGGCCCCACGCAGGTTACACAGAAACTCCATATCAGCTTTTCGGCCAGGCCATTTGTCGAGAACCTGCCATACATACCAATTCGTTCTTGCCAAAATGTATCGCTAAAGCGCTATATTTTTGGATAGGTAAGCGGCGCGAAAAGGGCGAAGATTTTCTGCTTGACTCGCGTGCCTCCTGGGCGAGCTTAAGGTGGCGCGAAAAGAGAAGCTTTCAGAGCCAGAAACGGGTTGAAGCGGCATTTTTCGTCATTTTTGTGTACCGACATGTTAATCTTGATTCGAATATATTGCCATATGGCTTCGACGTTGTATGGTGTTTGACGGCACCTTTGTCCTGTTCGTGTCGTTAAACACTATTCTGACAAGAACCAATCGGATAGCACTGATTTGTTCTTGACTGTAGTCTGTCCTGGGATCGCCCCCAAGACAAAACACTTTGGACGAACAGATCCAAAAGGATCTATAGAACACAACACATGTAAACGTCGACTTCCAGGGATATACGTCTGGCAACAGGCGAGGATGTTAATGGCATTATAGTCGAGAACCGATTAGACGAGACTAATTGGTTCTCGAAAGATTAGTGCCCACCCTGGTGATTTGGTCGCTGGAGAATAGATACTCGCTATTCTCCAGTGGTTTAGCAAACTGGGTATCAACCGACCTTCTGCCCCAACCTATCACAGGTTGAAGCGGCAATCCATCCAATTTGAGGGGCGGCAGTTGATATCTGTACAAAATGAAGGTGATCGTCTTATGGTATCTTTGAACGTCAATGCAGAAGCTAAGGCCAAGGTACAAGGAAGCGAGGACGCCGATCGCTACCCAATAGTGGCCCAGGTAAAGGGTCCCGGCAAAGATGGCAGCCTTAAAGTTTCGGTGGATCTGGATTCGCCCGTATCCGCCAAAGTTGAGGGCAACCCCGACAATCCCGTGGGTGTGGCGGTTCCTGAACTTCAGGGTATTGCAGATTCCATCGCCAAGATGGCAGAAGGGATCAATGTAGGCGTTGGAAACGAGGGCGAAAAACCCTTGAAGATCGCTTTGGGTCGGATTCCTGTGGACCTGACTATATCAGTCACCTCTCCAAAAGACGAATCTGTGCTCACAGTCAACATAAAGGGCACCATTGGCGATTGATCCAAACCATCGGTCT
>CAZXBV010000285.1:0-2008 GCA_964639155.1 uncultured Methanotrichaceae archaeon | reverse complement strand
CACAAATCTAGCACTCAGTTCTCGTCAACTCAAAATCCAAGCAAGAGCGCCATAATACCTCTTGTTCTGTTCCATCCAGGAATGGACCAACTCCAGGGCTTGACTCTTGGACCACCGGTTTTAAAATATAGTCGTGTGACATCCTGATGGAACACCTTTTTGAAAGCTGTGAAAAGGTGTCTTCAAAGAGACGGGGTCACCCCCACATATCCAGAAGTTGATAGCTTGAGAGACTGGCATATTAATTGGAGCGAGAACGAGTGGTTTGCGCTGGACATAATGGCCATAACAGTAGGCCTAGTCGGCGGTCTCGTGGCTGTAATCTTCAGAGAATTGGTCGGCGCAATCAACCGCGTATTCTTCGGGCCAGTGCTATCTGCGCTTCCTGGTGGTGACGAGAGACTTATCCTGCTTCCGGTGATGGGCGGGCTCGTGGCAGGACTTATGGTATTTCGACTTGCGCCCGAGATCAAGGGCGACGGCATACCAGCCTTGATGGAATCGCTCCACAAGAAAGGTGGCAAGATAAGAAAACGGACCGGTTTTGTTCTTTTGTTCTCCTCTGCCATGACCATAGGAAGTGGCGGAAGTGCTGGCAGAGACTCACCGATCGCCCATATCGGAGCTTCAGTCGGATCTTTAATAGGCCAGACATTCAATTTCACTGCAAAAGACGTCCAGATCTTGACCATATGCGGCCTGGTTGCAGGACTGGCCGGAACCTTCAACGCGCCCTTGGGATCTGCGATCTTCGGGATGGAAGTGGTCATGAGGCGATTTAGGATGGTGGATGCCGTCCCAATCCTCCTTTCAGCAGTGATAGGAGCGGCCGTGGCCTCGACCTTCCTGGGCCAGACCCCTGCATTCGAGATTCGAGTTACAAATCTGGCCCTTTCTGAACTTTGGCTCTGCTTTGCGCTTGGTGCGGTCTTCGGAATTTTGAGCGCCATTTGGGTCCATCTACTCTACGCAGTTCAGAGGCTGTTTAGCTTGATTCCCCTCAAAAACGAGCTGAAACCAGGTCTGGGCGGCCTTGTAGCTGGCGTTGGTGGGGTCTACCTTTTCGGCTTTGGTGTGATGGGTGTAGGATACGAAGGGATTGATCGTGTTTTGGACATGGTCTTGAGCGGAACCGGACAAATCGAGGTCGAGCTGATCCTTTTCATGTTGACTTTGGCTGCGGTCAAGGGACTGGCCACTGCCTTCACACTCGGGTCGGGTGCCTCTGGTGGATCGATTGGACCTACTTTATATGTGGGGGCCATGGTGGGTGCCACCTTTGGCCTCTTGTTCGGCGACCTATTCTCTGTTTCAGAAGGACATGCTGCAATGTATGGGCTGATAGGGGCAGGGGCACTATTTGCAGGATCGGCAGGAGCACCTCTCACCTGTGTTGTGATGATACCAGAAATGGCTGCCAACTATGCGCTCTTGCTCCCCATGATGATCTCATGCGCATCGAGTTACGGCTTTGCTCAGATATTGTTGAGAGGTTCGACCATGTACACCCTGGATTTAAATCGGAAGGGTGTGAAGCTGGATGCTAGCGAGTCGTTGCTAAAGAGTGTCTTGGTTCAGGATGCCATGAAACGGGAAGTTGTGACGGTAAGCCCCGAGATGACCATAAAAGAAGTCAAGGACAGGATCCTTGAGTATAACTACAGGGGTTTTCCCGTGCTCAGAGGTGGTGAATTGGAGGGCATAATCACCTTTGACGACGTCCGGAAGGTTCCAGAGGATAAACAGGACCAGATAAAAGCTGGCACTGTGGCCGTGAAAACTGTAATAACGGCATATCCCGATGAGAACGTAAAAGAGATCATGGATCGACTCTACGATAACAATGTCGGACGGCTTCTGGTAGTGGAGCGAGATAACCCAAAAAAAGTAGTAGGGATAGTGACCAAGACCGATACCATCGATGCATATGAAACTGCAGCCGCAAAGAGAGAAACGAATTCCAAGCGATCGGATAGTTGAATCCGGCACGTTATCACAAAATCTGTAG
>CAZXBV010000284.1:0-2015 GCA_964639155.1 uncultured Methanotrichaceae archaeon | reverse complement strand
CAAACATATAGTTGACGACTCGACATAGCATTGCCCTTAAGGGATAGATAGCTAAGTATAAAGGCAGCTGTTACGAGCATAGGGAGCCCTTGCCAGCAGGCAAGACTCAAACCCCGCTCTACCAGCATAAACCGGCAGATGCTGCTTAAAGCCACCCCCCTCAGGAGCGGGGTGCCTGATTCGATAATCTACTTCCGAATCATTCATGTCAGGCACAATCCATCCTTGCGGTTGATGGCATATAAACCTATCGAGCACGATTCTGCCGTTTCGCTCCGATGGAGATCGCCCCTTTTGGGTTTTAGGGGCGAAAATCACAAAAACTTATCCAAAAAAGCCATTTCGGCTCGAATTTCGGCTCGAAACTACTTTTTCGGTGTTTTTTGATATCTTATGCACCCTGAAAACAGAGAATGCAAACGAGCCCAAAAAACATATCCTATTTTCTCAGAAACAGGTGATCGAGAGAAACACAAGATCGCATTGAGTCGAGGGTATATTGATCATCTGCCCTTCTGTCGCCCACCTTCTTGGATCCACAGATGGAAAAAGGACGATAACCCTTTTACCCCCCTAAGTTTGCTTTAGTTCACATGGAGAGAGATGTAAAAAAGATCATTCCATGTCTTGACGTGAAGGTGATCGATGGCCAACCTTCTGTGGTCAAGGGCGTAAAGTTCGTGGACCTCAAAAGGCAAGGAGACCCGGTAGAGCTGGCAAAACGCTATGACGAACAAGGTGCTGACGAGCTGATCTTTCTGGATATCACCGCCTCTCATGAGGGGCGGACTACGATGGTCGACGTTGCCAGACGCACTGCAGAGGCGATTTCTGTTCCCTTTGCGGTAGGCGGTGGGATAAGCACCATTGAAGGAATCCGCGAAATACTCGAAGCTGGAGCCGACAAGGTCGGAATCAACACCGCCGCCTTGAAGAATCCCGATCTGATCAAAGAGGCCTCGAAAACATTCGGGTCCGATCGAATCACCGTGGCCATCGATGCCAGGAGAAACACCGATATCAAAGAGGACGTCAACGTATTCGAGCTGGAGGACGGAACAAAGGCGTGGTTTGAAGTGGTGATCTACGGGGGTCGAAAATCCATCGGGATGGATGCCATCGACTGGGCTTGCCAAGTAGAAAGCCTGGGTGCTGGCGAGATTCTCTTGACTAGCATGGACCGTGACGGCACCAACGACGGCTACGACATCCCTCTTACACGTGCCGTCTGCAAAGCAGTAAACATCCCCGTCGTTGCAAGTGGTGGCGCAGCAAATCCCGAACACATGCTCGAAGCGTTCAAAGAAGCCGACGCAGATGCAGCCCTTGCCGCAGGGATCTTCCATCGCGGAGAATACACCGTCGGCCAGATCAAAGATTACCTCACATCTCAGGGAATCAAGTTCAACACAAAAATAGCCGAATAGACCGACGAGAGGATGCAAGCTTGCGAATTGTTGGCAAGGAAAAATGTCCTCGATTTCGGCTGGCGTTTTAGGAAGAATGGGCAAAAATGCTCATCATTCTCTTTTTGGCCGTGGATGTTGGTCATTGGACAAAATCTGAAAAAACGAACATGGAAAACCCATTTTTGTGATGTAGTCCATTCGGTCGCATGTTGATGATTTTCAAGGATTCACGACAACAATTGCATTTCAGAATCCCGGCCATAAGCCGCTATTTTAGCAAATTAGCAAAGGATCTTGGAAAAATAAGTTTAATGCTCCGGTCGGGATTTGAACCCGGGTCTTCGGCTCGAAAGGCCGGAATGATTGGCCGGACTACACCACCGGAGCGCCAATTACAGGGCCACACTTTGCCAGACCCATATATGTATGTTTCTGAACCTGGCACTTTTCTGGCCTTTCGCCGAAACGGGGCTAATCGAGACTAGTAGCGCCCTTTGCGACGAATGAGCGTTGGAGATAAGCTGAATAGTCCCGGGCGGATTCGAACCGCCGTCCCAGGCTCCAAAGGCCTGCAGGATTGACCTCTACCCCACGGGACTTCCAAGT
>CAZXBV010000283.1:0-2025 GCA_964639155.1 uncultured Methanotrichaceae archaeon | reverse complement strand
GCCTCGAAGGTGTACGTTCTTTGGCAATGTCGCCCATTCCCAAATCAAGCCGGTAAGATTCGTTTCGAATACCCCATAATTTTTATCATTTCACCACTAGAATAGTCCTTCATGAGACCGATCTCGCCCGAAGCGATGAGAGCCGTTGATGCTAACTGCACCTACTTTGGTCTGATTCCACTCCAGCTCATGGAAAATGCTGGATCTGCCCTGGCAAGAGAAGTCAGAGCCAGAGCCAAAGGGACACGAATTGTCATAGTTGCAGGCAGAGGAAATAACGCCGGTGACGCGTTCGTTGCAGCTCGCCACCTGGACGGATTCGAGGTTACCGTTCTGCTTCTCGGAAGAGCCCGCGACATCGCGACAGAGGAAGCTCGGCGAAACTGGAACATTCTAGACAGGATGGGCTTTGACCTAAAAGAAGTTCGAGATGCAGAAGATCTAGAAGCACTATCCCGATGTGACCTGATTTTGGACGCCATCTTCGGTACCGGCGTTCGAGGGATCATTCGAGGACTGGAAGCTCAAGCAATCGAAGCCATAAACTCCAGCGGAAAGTCTGTGATATCGGTGGACGTTCCAAGTGGTCTTGGAACCGATAAAGCGGTCGAGCCCGAAGTCACAGTGACCTTCCATCGACCCAAACCAGGAATTCCAGGCGATGTCCAAGTTGCAGGGATTGGCATACCTTCTGCCGCCGAGTTTCTGACAGGTCCTGGAGACCTTGGACTCGTGACGCTTCGTCCTCCAGGCAGCCATAAAGGTCAGAACGGTCGAGTGCTCGTCATAGGTGGCGGAGCCTACAGTGGGGCTCCTGCTCTTGCTGCTTTGGCGGCTCTTCGGTCCGGGGCCGATTGGGTCACCGTGGCCACGCCATCAAACGTATCCAGAATCGTGGCAGGGTTTTCGCCCAACTTGATAGTAAAAGAGCTATCTGGAGAACGTCTCTCACCCCAGGATCTCGATGTTTTGGATGAACTAATACCACGCCATGACGTGGTGGTTGTGGGAATGGGACTTGGCCCGGATCCCGAAACTCGAGAGGCTCTGATCGATCTCATCCCGAAATGTAACAAAGTTGTGATTGATGCCGACGCGCTCCTCCCAGGTATTCCTCTGAAGGGAATAGTCACCCCCCATGAAGCAGAGTTCAGGAGGATCTGTTCAGTCAAGATGTCGCCAGGGGGAATTCAGCTGGGAACCTTGACTAACTTCGCAAGAGACATGAAGTTGACCGTCCTCTTGAAGGGAAAAACTGATTTTATCACCGATGGTGACGTCATCCGGGGTAACAAGACCGGGAATGCTGGAATGACTGTGGGCGGGACCGGAGACGTCCTGGCCGGGATCACTGGGGCCTTTTACTCGATAGCGCCCGCACTTCAAGCTGCAACTGCTGCAGCTTTCGTGAACGGGAACGCTGGCGATCTCGCCTACGCGGATAAGGGGTTTAACCTCTTGGCTACCGACGTTATCGAGAAGATACCCGAGGCTATGAGGCTATGAGGCTGTGATAATTTGAGCTTTGACGAAAAAAGATACAGTTCTGGGATGGTGGACATAACCAGAAAGCCAGAGGTTATGAGGACGGCTGTTGCGATCGGTGCCATAAGATTGACCAAATCCACAATTGAGGCGATCCAGAAGGGCAAAATCGAAAAAGGAGACGTTCTCACCGTTGCCAGGGTGGCGGCGATCCAGGCAGTAAAGGAGACGCCCCGGATGATTCCCATGTGCCATCCGATCCCCATCACAAAGGTCGACGTCAAATTCGAATTAGGTCCTGAAAATGTTCTGGCCAGGGTCGAGGTGACTTCGGTAGGAAAAACTGGGGTCGAGATGGAGGCATTGACCGGCGTTTCGACTGCGCTCCTAAACGTGTGGGACATGGTCAAGTCGATGGAAAAAGACGAGTCAGGGAACTATCCCGACACTGCGATTGATGGGATAAGGGTGGTAGAAAAGCGAAAAGATCTTCTCTGAAAGGATCGTTTCGCACCTCTTACCCTTTAGGGCAGTCCATTT
>CAZXBV010000282.1:0-2036 GCA_964639155.1 uncultured Methanotrichaceae archaeon | reverse complement strand
TTTATAAATCTGTTTCACCCACCGTCATCTATTTTTCGTTCTGGGTGTGTAATGGACGCTGATGAACCTAGAGTCTCTAGCCTCCAATCTTCGCGAGTTTGCCGGGATCACTCGCAAAAAAGCCATCGGCGAATTCGTCCAGAACTTCGAGGTCAACTCGGACAAGATCATAGCTTACGCGGGCGAGGATGCAGCCGTGATCGACGACGGCGAGGAAGTCCTCCTTTTGGCCGCAGACGGCATCTGGAGCAAGCTGCTGGAAGCGGATGCCGAATGGGCAGGTTACTGCGCAATACTCGTGAACGTTCACGATATCGCAGCCATGGGAGGGTGGCCCCTAGCAATGGTAGACGTATTTTCGGTAAATTCTCACGAGCTTGCCAGCGACGTCGTCAAAGGCCTCAAGGCCGGGATCGAGAAGTTCAACGTCCCCATAATCGGCGGCCACTTCCATCCTGACACGCCTTACAGCGCTCTTGACGTGGCGATACTCGGGAAAGCCAAGAAAGATGCCGTAATCCTGAGCAGCACCGCAAAGCCCGGCGACGTCGTCGTTGTTGGCGTGGATCTCGACGGAAGGGTCCACCCGAGCTTTCAGATCAACTGGGACACCACCAGCTTCAAAGATGGCGATGTGTTGCTCCGCCAGCTAGGCTCGATGAGAGAGCTTGGCGAGCGGGGCCTTGTCACCGCAGGCAAAGACATAAGCAACCCAGGGATGCTGGGAACCCTCGGGATGCTTCTTGAGTCCAGCAAGGCCGGTGCCGTGATAGACATCGACACGATACCGATCCCTGAAGGGATGGACATGCTCTCTTGGCAGAAGATGTATCCTGGGATGGGTTTCGTGGTGACGGCTCTGCCTGAGAAGGCCGACGACGTAATCCAAGTGTTCCAAAAACGCGGGTTAATCTCTGCCATAATCGGCAAGGTGACAGAAAAACAGCATCTTGAGATCGTCTCTGGAGAAGAAATGGCAGTTCTCTTCGACTTTGAAGAGGATCTCATAACCGGAATAAAGTGAGTTCCAGGATTATTGATTTTTGGCATGTGATTTTGGGATATTATAGTCGAGAACCGATTAGATGAGACGAATCAGTTCTCGCCAGAATAGTGCTTAACGATAAACGGCAAGATGGAACGGGCGCGATATTTGGCATGAGCCGATGACAGAATGAGGGGCTGATGACGAGATGCGAATCAACGCCGAAGATGGACTGATCCGGCCGGACAGGATGTTATGGATGCGAATTTTGTAGAAAGGATGGAAAAGGCGGCCCGAAGTCGGCGCGCCAGGATTGGGATTGGCATTCATGGCGGCGGCCAATCGATCTTAAGTGGGATTGAACCTGCCTTGGAATATGCAGAGGTAGTGATCGTCGGCGATCCCGGATGTGATACAGATCTTGAGACGATTCCCTCAGATGATCCAGCTGCAGATCTGGTCGATCTTCTTGCCAGAGGCAAGATCGATGGCGCCGTGAGAGGCAACGTCTCTGCGTCTCGCGCCATGAGATCTATTGCCAGGACATTCGACGTCACTGTAAGACGTCTCTCGATTCTGATATTGCAAGACTGGTGCTTCTTTTTGGCACCAGTGGGAATCGACGAGGGCGATTCCATATCTGATCGGCTCAACTTGGCGGTTTTGGGCGCAGAGTACCTTCGCAAGATCGGGATCGAGCCACGGGTCTCGATCCTCTCGGGTGGCCGGTTGGAGGACCTGGGAAGAAGCGATCGGGTTGACAGAACCCTAGCCGAGGCAGAGCTCGTGGCAAGGATAGCAAAGAATAGAGGCGTAAAGGCCCTTCATCGTGGAATCCTGATCGAGACCTGTCGCGACAGTGACATCATAATCGCCCCTGACGGCATATCCGGCAACCTGATATTCCGAACTCTGATGCTCCTTTCCGGCGCAAAGGGCCTTGGCGCACCCGTTATCATGGACGAGGTGTTTGTGGATTCGAGCAGGGCAAGATCTGATTTCACAGGGCCTTTGATGCTGGCAAGCGCTCTTGTGGGGTTGAAGGGAAAAT
>CAZXBV010000281.1:0-2038 GCA_964639155.1 uncultured Methanotrichaceae archaeon | reverse complement strand
GACGAGCTGAGTGACACCACGATCAAGTACAGGGTTTTCACGACAGAGTCTCGAAGGCGGTAGACGCGTTTCAAGTGCTTCAAAGTGTCCCATCTTTTGCAGGGTGGATCTGATGTTTGCCTCTGGATGGAAGTTACGTCAACTACCACGGCCTAAAGGCCGTGGCTTGCGAACGGCTAAGCGAGACTAAACAGTTAGACTAGAGGGCAACAAAATGCAGCAGTGTTGTGGGCTACTAAGAACGGCAGAGTACTTCCCTAGCTTTGCCCACTTCTGGACACGCCGAATCCGATGGGATTTATCCCTAAGCCTGCTTCGCCACCTCGAAGGGACATTTTACCCAGACTCGATCTGGAGAGCATAATATGCGCATTCCTGTCATGGATGCTAAGATGCATCAGTTGATGCCAACCACTCCAACAAGGGCTCGGTTACTTCTGAAAAATGGCCAAGCTAGTCCCTACTGGAACAAATTAGGAGTATTTTGCATCATCTTGAAAAAAGAAGTTGAACCAGATAACCAACCCATCGCGTTAGGTATCGACCCTGGCAGTAAGTTTGAAGGATGGTCTGTAGTCGGCACACAAGAAGTTGTGTTGAATGGAATGTCAGAGGCACCACACCACATCAAGAAATCGTTGGAAGTTAGACGTAATATGCGACGCTCCAGACGATTTCGTAACTGTTGGAGACGACCGGCCAGATTCCACAATCGACTTCGAAACAAAAAATCGTTACCACCTTCTACTCATGCCCGGTGGAACGCTAAACTGAGAATATTGGACCAGCTCAGGCAGATCATACCGATAACAGATGTGGTTGTTGAAGATGTCAAAGCTATGACTAAAAAGGGTGCAAAAAGGTGGAACAAAAACTTTTCACCATTGGAACAAGGCAAAACGTGGTTTTATGCCGAGATCGTGGATCGCGATCTAAGATTGCACTTAAAACAAGGATTTGAAACGAAGGGTCTTAGAGACGAACTGCGTTTGAAAAAGACTTCGCAAAAATCCAAAAAGACGTTTAGTTCACATTGTGTAGATGCGTTTGTTCTGGCGAGGTCAGTGGTTGGTGGTACATTGACCGAACGTGGCTTGTATTATTGGACCCCTATTATGTTACATAGGAGACAGTTACACAGATTCCAACCAAAAAAAGGCGGTATTAGGCCGCTATATGGGGGAACCAGATCGATGGGATTGACAAGAGGGACATTAGTAAGACATGCCAAACATGGTTTGAGTTATGTAGGTGGATCCTCGAAAGGGAATGTCAGTTTGCATAACATCATATCTGGAAAACGGATCACACAAAATGCAAAAGTGTTGGATTTGACCGTATTGACCGTCATAAGGTGGAGGGCGCAATTCCTCCCAGACCTGAAAGGGCGGGGTCTCCTTGCGCATTTAAGATGAAAAAGAGAGGGCAGCATTTTCTCATTGATGTGAGAGTCCTAAAGAGGATCGGAGACTACGCTTGTCTCGACAAGCAAGACCGCGTTCTCGAAGTTGGGCCAGGCACCGGCAACCTAACTTCTGTTCTATCCAAACGAGCAGGTCATGTAACCGCGATAGAGGTTGATCCAAGGCTTGCGTCAGATCTTTTGGGGCGCTTTCCAAACGTCGAGGTAGTAAGTGGAGATGCGCTCCGAGTCCCTCTTCCCGATTACAACAAGGTGGTCTCGAACCTGCCTTACCAGATATCTTCGAAGATTACATTCAGGTTGCTCAAGCGACCTTTCAAGCTTGCAGTTCTGATGTATCAGTGGGAGTTTGCCAAACGAATGGTGGCAACTCCAGGGACGAAGGATTACGGTAGGCTCACCCTAAACGTTGCGCTTCGGGCCGAGGTGGAAATTCTGGAGCGCGTCCCAAGGAGCGCTTTTCGGCCTTCGCCCATGGTACAGTCTGCGATAGTGAGGTTAACGCCGCGAAAGGAACTTCTTTTCGCAGACGAGAATGTCTTTGACAATTTGACACTATGTCTTTTCAATCAGCGCAGAAAGAAGGTGAAGAAAGGGCTTGCCATGATGAAAGCA
>CAZXBV010000280.1:0-2060 GCA_964639155.1 uncultured Methanotrichaceae archaeon | reverse complement strand
AGGGGTTAGGCTACAGGATCTCGAATTGAGATCCTGTCTATACGAATGATTCATCCTGTCTATTCACCAATTTTCGCCAACCAAAGATCAGCATTGCCAGAGGAAACTGTCCAGCCCGTGGTAATGTAACTGCCGTCTTCAGTCACCTGGACCGATGCCCCCTCCTCTCTGCCGGACTCGTTGAAAGACATATCCCATTCCTTTATGCCAGAACTGTCGACCTTTATCAGCCACGCATTTAGTGACCCATCCGAGCTCCAACCTGCGATGATATGACTGCCATCTTTTGTCTCATCCGCCGAAGTGGCAAGGTCGTAGCTGGAGTCTCCAAAGCTGAATATCCGCCCCCATCTTGCGGTGCCATTAGGGTCTGTTCTGATCAGCCACGCATCGCCTGCTTGGAGCTCTGCATTCTGAGGAGCGTTTGCGCCGCCAGCGATTACGTATCCTCCATCTTTTGCCAGCTGAACAGATTCTCCAACGTCATCTTTCGATCCTCCAAAAGTCACATTCCAAATTTCTGACCCCTCAGAATCGACCTTTATCAGCCAAAGATCACTACCACCTGCGCCGTAAGATTCGGTAAAACCTGCGATAACATAACCGTCATCGGTTTCCTGTATTGAGCGGCCGCCGTCATCTTTGGCGCCTCCAAACGTCTTGTTCCAAATCTCAGCGCCATTTGAATCGGCCCTTATCAGCCATGCATCTATACCCCCTGCCCCGCGAGATGCAGTCTCGCCAACGATGACGTAACCACCGTCCCTGGCCTTTTGGATTGAATAAGTCCAGTCATAGCCAGATCCGCCATAGGTCTTGTTCCAGCGCTCGTCACCCTTCGAATCGACCTGTATCAACCAGGCATCGAAATCCCCTGCACCATAAGAGTCAGTTCCACCAGCGATGGCATACCCACCTTCTTTTGTCTCTACGATCGCCATGCCTTCTTCGTCGCCAGATCCACCATAGGTCCTGTTCCATTCCTCAGACCCTTTCGATTTTGTTCTTATCAGCCATGCATCATAGCCGCCAGATCCATAAGAGTTGGTCGCACCAGCGATTACGTATCCACCATCGCGGGTTTCGCGGATGGAAGTTCCCATATCAAAACCTGGACCTCCGTAAGTCATGTTCCAAATTTCGCCATCTGTGTCGAACGCGCCAAAAGCGTACAGAATGAGTATCAGGGTTATCATCAGCGAAGCTCCTAGTATCAGCGGTTCTTCGCTAAATTTTATGGACGCGATTGATGCCTTTATTTTATAGGCGAGGCGCTGAATTGAGGATTTGGCATGGGGATCTCCAGACATGGCTCACTCCTTCACCCGAGATTTGGGCTCTTAAGGTTCGTTTTCCATTAAACTTTTTGGTAATTTCCTGAGATTTAATCATACTTCGGCCGACCCCCAATGAGGTGGTGGCTTAAGTGGTTGAGGATCTTGTGGCGATCCTTCGTAGACGAAAACGTCTTCGATTTTAACGCCGAAAATTCTCGCCATCTTAAAGGCGAGGTCCAAAGATGGGTTATACTTGCCCTTCTCTATTGCGATTATGGTCTGTCTCGTTACGCCCAGCTTCTTTGCAAGCTGCTCTTGAGTCAAATCGTGAATTGCTCTGTAGACTTTGATTTTATTCTTCATCGTATGGCCCGTATCCATATCTTTTGTTGTAGTATCCATACAGAACAGAATACAGGATAATCAACGCGCAGGCAGAGAACGCCAGTGCAAATCCGATGTAAGTGTACTCAGGATATTCGTTTCTAAGTGCGATTAAAATGATGCCAGCTAGAGCGTTTATTGTCGCGAATATCTCCATAGCAACCTTGGCAGCTCTTTCGCTCACTCGTTCGTCCCTTTCATCTACTACGACTTCTTCGACACTAGTTTTACATACATAGAACAAAAGTACCCCCAGGCCGATTGAAACGATCACAAAAATAGCATTGGCCATCGCGGTAAACCCACCAGCTAAGGCCACTGTAAAGACTATTATCGCCATTCTGCAAATCTTAGAATATTTTGCATCCATGAAATCACGGTGTAAATCACGTATTACAT
>CAZXBV010000279.1:0-2065 GCA_964639155.1 uncultured Methanotrichaceae archaeon | reverse complement strand
GAATAGGAGCGTTGGCTTTGGCCTGAGCCTTTCCAGAGCTTCCAAGGCAACAGGTCCTTCTCGATAAGAAAGGTAGCCTGGAACGTAAGGGATCCTAGCTTTCCGGACGGAATGAGCACAATCGAGAATGGCACGATCAGGACCTAAGGCGACGGCACCTGATATTATCATCTCGAATTTTCCTTCTAAAAAAACCAGATCAACGCCAGCCACCACTTCTTCTGAGAAGCGGTCGTCGAGAACGATTTGGGCAGCGATCTCCTGCTGGTCACTTTCGATCTCTTTTCGAAGCTCCCCGGAAAGCCTCAACCTATCTTGCCTCGAACTCGGCGTCCATTTGGGCCAGGTTGATGGTCAACTCGCCGATGTTCTTGATGTAGTGAAGCATCCGTTCGATGCTGGACACAACCAACCTCAAGAGGGTTTCTTCTTCCTCTTCCATGTCAAGTGTCGAGTTGAGGATGTCTTGAGTTACAGAATCCCTCGTTGCCCTGCTCTTGTCGATTATCTCGTTGGCCCTGGCCGAGTCGAGCTTCAGGAGGGCTGATATGGACTCTTCAATCAGGTCCACGAAGATTGGTTTAATGTCGTTCATCTTCTCTGAAAACTCCGGTGAAAGATCGCAGTCGTACCTTGCCACCATCTTGGCGATCCAGGCAGCATGGTCTGCCATCCTCTCAAGATTGGTTGCAGCTCGGCTGTAATTGAAGGCGATGATCGGGTTCAAAGCGTCACGCTTCATAGAACCGCTCCTGAGAATCTCGGTGAACTGGCGCGATATCAATAGATAGAGCCGATCCACGTCATCATCTCTTTGGACCACATCCTCTGCCAACTCTTTGTCGTTATTGGCCAGGGCCTCGATCGCATCCATCACCATCGACCTTACTACCGTCTTAATCCTGCGAAGGGCCCTTTCTGACTGAAGCTCTTCTGGATCGATCAGGTCCTGTATGAAAACTTTGTTGACAGTCTCCTCCAAAATCTCAGGACCTATTAGCTTTTGAACAATCTGATGAACGTCCTTCTTTTGGGTCGCGGTCATGTGTGGCGAAACCACTTCTATCGTCCTGTAGCCAGAAACGTAACACCCTATGATGTCTCTTACCAGGGGGTCGCCAACTTTGTCACCTATGTCCAGTCTGGCGTTGAGTGTCCGCTCAGATCTGTCTGGCGAAAGAACTAAGGACCCGTTCTCGCTCTGGGTTATGTATATTAGCGAACCTGGCTGAATGTCGTTTTTGACGGCCCAATTTTTGGGCAAAGATACGATGAAGGTCGATTTTCCGGTACGTTGTACTTTTCTAGTTTCCATATCGATCCAGCTTTAAGCTATGTGTGATCACTTTTGGAAGTGTATCTAGTTCAGATGCTCTCTCTTCGCATCGACCATGTATATGATGCTCTCACAGATGTTGCAGACGTGATCTCCGATCCTCTCTAAGTGCTTGTTGACCAAAAGAAGTGTGGTAGCATCTTCAATCAGGTCGGAATTTTCGCTTATGATCTTCAGCAAAGTATCTCTCACTTTCACATAGTGAGAATCAATTTCGTAATCCCATTTGGTGGTCTCTCGGGCCAAGTCTGAATCGCGTTCATCGAAGGCTTTGAGAGCGTGGGTCAGCATATCTCGTATGATCTCTACCATGCGAGGAATGTTCTTGAGAGACTTTACATGGACCTTGTTCTTAGAGTGTATGACCACCCTGGAAATGTCGACTGAAAGGTCGCCGATCCTCTCTAGGTCAATTCCTATCTTCAAAATAGCTATGATCAGCCTCAGGTCTTTTGCCATCGGCTGCTGAAGCGCAAGAAGTTGCATACACCTTTTCTCTATCTTCAAGCTGAGATCGTCGATGACCTGATCGTCCCTGATCACATCTCGCGCTTTATCCATGTTGTAATCACGAAGGGCGTCTACCGATCTGGCCAAAGCTAGATCCACCTGGTTAACCAGCTTGTCCACATCCGTCTTGAGCTCTTCAAGCTCATTATGATAACGTTCCCTATAATGGCTCATATTTCCTCCCCCCCAACTCAAAATATCTGGAAGGGCTTAGCCTAG
>CAZXBV010000278.1:0-2073 GCA_964639155.1 uncultured Methanotrichaceae archaeon | reverse complement strand
TTGCACTCTTTTGATTCCCTTTTTGCCCTCGCCGGTGAAGTAGGGCTCTCGAAGTGCTGTGGCCTTCTTGAGCAGATCCTTTGCCTCTTTCGTTGTGGGCGACCCCATTTCGACTAAGTTGTCGTTTCTTAGAAGGCAGGGCTTGAGTTTGCCGTCAGATGTAACCCTGAGCCTGTTGCAGTTGGCGCAAAACTCGGTGTTATCGATGGGCCGAACGACTTCCACCTCTGCGCCCTGTAAGAAGTACTTACGCCTCCTGTGCATCCTTCTTGTGACGATTCTATCAGCCCTTCTTTCCAGCTCGTCCTCGATTCTTCCAAGGTCGCCACCAAGGCCCAAACCTTCCAGATCGAGAAGCTCGATGAGTTGAAGAATTAGACCATTCTCTCTTGCAAAATCGACCATGTCCCAGACTTCGTCTTCGTTCTCTTTTAAGATTACCATGTTCAACTTGATGGGCGTAAGGCCTGCCTCTAAAGCGGCATCTATCCCTTTGAGGACTCTGTCTAGGTCCTTTTTTGTCCCGCCCGTAATCTTGGAGTAGATATCGGGGTTGAGCGAATCCAAGCTCACGTTCACCCTGTCCAGGCCCGCTTTCGCGAGAGCTTGAGCCCTTTCTGCAAGGAATGTCCCGTTGGTGGTGAGGGATAAGTCGAGATGTTGTGGCAGGTCTTTTAGGATCTCTTCAAGGTCGGGCCGCATCAGAGGCTCTCCGCCAGTGAACTTGATGCTTTTGACACCCATATCAGCTCCTGCCCTGATCACGTTTGTTATGGTCTCCCCAGACATCTGGTCGCCTGGATTGACCTCGCCTTCGTGATGGCAGTAAAGGCATCTCATGTTGCACTGCGACGTGACCGCTATCCTGAGACCATTGATATTTCGGCCGAAAGGGTCTCTGAGAGTCATCGAATTGCTTGATTGTAAAGGGGTGGTATTTAGGTTTTGGATTCGTTGAGGTACTTTTCTATCCGGTTTAGTCCCTCGGCTATGTTCTCTAGCGAGTTTGCGTACGAGAACCTGAGATAGCCCTCCCCGTTGCGGCCGAAGTCGACACCTGGGGCCACGCCCACATGCGCCTTTTCCAGGATGTCGAAGGCCAGATTGTAAGAATCACCTGAGATGTGCTTTGCGTTTGCAAACACGTAAAAGGCACCGGTAGGCTCGATTGTAATTCCAAAACCAAGCTCTCTTAAGCGTTTAATCATGAACTTCCTGCGCTCATCGTAGATCCTCTTCATCCGCGCCACGTCTTCTGCCGTCTCCTGGAGCGCGGCGATTCCCGCGATCTGGACTGCGGAGTTTGCACATATGAAGATGTTTTGCTGCATTTTCTGGATCGGCCTTATGAACTTTGGTGGCGCTATGAGATAGCCGAGCCGAAGTCCCGTCATTGCATATAATTTAGAAAATCCGTTAAGGACGAAAGCATTCTCGGTGAACTCAAGTATCGAGTGTTCTTCGCCTTCGTAGACGAGGCCGTGATAGATTTCGTCAGAGATTATGTAAGGCGAGAATTGAGCGATCGCCTGCATACGTTCTTTTGATAGTAGGTTGCCGGTGGGGTTGGACGGCGAGTTTATGAAGATTGCTTTCGTCTTTTCGGTGATCTTCTCTTCAATCGTCTCGGGCCGGTATTGGAACCCATCCTCTTCGTAGACAGGCACCGTAACCGGGACGCCTTCTACAAACCTGATGAAGTTTGGGTAGCAGGCGTAACCTGGATCAGAAATTATCACCTCGTCGCCTCTTTCCAAAAGGGCTGCAAAGACGAGCATCATCGCTGGTGATGTGCCTGAAGTAACCATGATCTGATCGGGGTGGACTACAACGCCGTATTTTTCCTTGTAATGTCTTGAGATGGCTTCTCGAAGTCCCAAATCGCCGCAGCTGTGGGTGTAGTGGGTACATCCTCGATCTAGAACGTCGCAGAGTGCCTCTTTGACCGAGGGCGGGATGTCGAAATCTGGTTCGCCCACCTCTAAATGGACCACATCGATGCCCCCTCGTTCCATTTCTCGCGCCCGCTCCATAACGTCCATGACCAAAAAAGGGGTCATCTCTTCAGCTCGT
>CAZXBV010000277.1:0-2085 GCA_964639155.1 uncultured Methanotrichaceae archaeon | reverse complement strand
TCGGCCTAAAGACCGGGGACTTCCCGCTCTGCCCTCTCCCCACCCGCAAGTTAAAGTTGGTATAATGAGAATTTAAGGCAAGTATATCACATAAATATGACTTTTACTAAATGTTAATTAATCTTGTGTATTATTTTGAAATGAATACCCCGCAGCTTGCTGCGGGGTGCGCTGTTTGACTTTGTAGGCGGGTTAGCACAGAGCCCATTTCAAAATAGCGATGCATGCTGGTTTTCACTGATAAAACGCCTAGACAAAAGAATCACCATCTCTGGCTTCAAATGATGTGTAAACTTCGATTCATGGTTGAGGGTTACATGGATCGTTTTGAAACCAGCCCATAGTGATGTTAGCTACTAAGAGACGCGGCGCAAAAGATAGGACGTGGCAAGGAGCACTGCCACCAGAGCTACTCGCCCAGGGGGAAGGATACGAGGTGTACATTCTTGGAGATCCGCTGCGGGGGCCCCAAGGGCAATGATGGGGAAGATGGCGCGAGGGCGGCCAGGTACCCTACCGCCCTCTTGCCGGTGTGGCAGAGATGGCAGTGAATGGCTTCGACTTAAGTATAATTATTGTACCTAACTTATATAACTCGGTTGTTTCGTTGCACTCCTTTAGGGATAATACTTTACATCCTGTTGCAACTTATCGTCGCCAACTCCTGTCAATTCCAAGAGTTAACGAGATCACCCTGAAGGGTGGGCCTTTAGCCCCTCACAACCCCCCTTTGAGATAAATAACAAAACAATAATTCGTTAAATCACTATTGAAAAGCGGAACCTGTCGAAAATATCCCATGCTTGCAGGTCCATCCAGTTCTGTACAAAATATATTTATTTCATAACATCAAAACGTAGTTCTGTGGTCCTATCAGATATGCCAGCGAGAGACGAAAACGCCCAGCATTTGGGTTGGGGTGAGATACAAAAGGAGGTCGAAGACCTCTGGAAGCTACATGGCGATTCCATTGCAGACTTCAAAAAGTGCCGAGAATTTAACGCCAGGTTATCGGACCTTCTGATGCAGCTTGAGGACATGGAATGCTATCAGCTTGCTGACAGGGTGATGGACATTCTAGGTTCTTGCAACCCGAAAGAGGGATCGCACTGTGAGAACTCCTTGCTTACAAAGTCCATGTTAAATCGGCTACGAGAACGGGTTCGAGACGATCCCGAAGGGTGCCGCTGATCGACACTACAAAAAAATGCTCATGAGCCAAAGGGCCTCTCTTTGCGGGCGGAAAGTTACTTTTCGTCGAGAGATTTTGCCATCGCAGTCACTGAAGGGCACCACTCCAGTCGCTCCGGGCCGAGATCACCGCTCAGGACCGCAAAGGAGAGCTGGGGAAAGGTCCTGCAGACCATCGGGCGGGCCAGATGGATTTTACATAGATGGGTCTTTTTGTCGTAGAATTCACAAGGCTGGGACTTCTTCATGACCCAGGATCGAAAGCCGTCCTTTTCGACTTGGACTGCGTACCGTTTCAACGTCTTCTTCACGCTTATGCCAAAATAGTCGGATAATCGTTCGATGTCTTGAGGCTCGAGACTTATCGGATTAGCCCGAAGACAGCAGTTTCCACACATCTGGCATTCGAGTGATGAGTGCTCTGTCCGAAGTTTGCAGGCTCGGTCAAGATCGATGTTCTCGGGAAAGAAGCCTACGGTCCCCATCCGGCGGATCGCCTCAACTACCCTCCTATGAGCCTGAGGCGTGTTGAAAGCTACAGGAAGCCAATGGGGCATATCGTAGGGCTTTTGGATGTAGGTTACAGGTAACGGGACGAAAAAGCCTTCCAAGTAGTAGGCGACCTGGCTGATCGGCGACCAGAAAACTCGGCCTTCGCTTGCAAGAGACATGAGAGCTTCGGCAACCTCGGAAGAGACGCCAGGAACGATGACCAGGTTCTCAGTGCAGGTGATCGAGCCTTCGGGATCTTTGCCAAAATGGGTCGCAAGCTTTGCGCTGGTCACGTGCTTGTTTTCGTGGATGAAGCGCTCTATCTCCACTTTCAGTTTCTCTTGACGACTTTTCGACACCGGGTATCAATCGTCTTTCGCCCTGGCTAAGTATCTTGTCCCC
>CAZXBV010000276.1:0-2100 GCA_964639155.1 uncultured Methanotrichaceae archaeon | reverse complement strand
CTCGACTATAAATTCTTTCGTATCGGCTCCCGATCTTGTAAAACTCCTCGATCGGGGATCTGGTCAACCAGGGCACATTACATGCCCGTCACTTTAGTGGCGGGTAGTTGACTTCCTGCGCCGGGATAGATCTTCCTTTCCTCGATCGGTGTCTTCCTCTCGACGGGTGGCCAGTGACCTAGCATGGGTTTGGGGCCTTCCTCGGTCACTTCAGATGGCGCAGCATCCACCATCCTTGGGGATTTGCGCAGGTCGATGCACTCGAAGTTGTGGCTGAACCCGATGGGCACTCCGTTTGGGTCGTAAGAGTATATGGAACGGGTCAACTACCACCCCCTGAAGGGAGTGGCTTGTAACTGGCGTTAAGCCGTTACGATTGGCTGGTTGACAAGGCAGCCTACCCAAGCAAGATATACCTGCCTGAGCAATGTTACGAGAAGCGTTGAGGTCAGCATGGAGTTCAAATACACATTTGCGGCAACGGAAGGCAGAACCTTCACGATTCCCTTTGTAGGTATGCCTGCATTCAGAACATTTCTGCGAGGTGTACCTGGCATCCACAAGGAGAATATGCTTTCCGAGGCCCGCAACTAACCTCATTCCGAGCAGATCTCTCCAGAACCTAATGGTCTCATCCATATTCTCCTGTGACCATGGCCAGATGGTTAATCCCTGTGAACTTCAAAAAAAACACCTCTTTTCAGTTGCCAAACGGCGAGATCAATTTTGTGTGCTCTATAGTCGAAAACCAATCATATAACTCCGATCAATCTCATCTAATCTGTTCTCGACTATACTTTACGCGCAGATGAAATTTAAGTTTTTCGTTAAGTTATGATCACTATCTGGATGGCTTATGGTCAAAAACCAATTCGATCACGCTAAATTGGTTATCGTCAGGGTGTGATAGTTGGACTACCTGATCAGATCTAACCGTCCTGGGGCTTGTAATCTGGATCTCGTTCCTGTTCCACTCCATCGGGCGAGTCGAAGTGCTCTTCATATGGCTTTATGTCCAGGATAGGACTTCCATCAAGGGCGTCAAGTCCAGTAACTGCAAGCTGATTTTCTTCTACCCTCAGAAGCTCTACCACAGTCAAGCCAATGGGGTTTGGCCTTCTTGGCGATCTGGTGGCAAAGACGCCTCTCTTTTGGATGGACTCATCGCCCATCGGGTGAACCTTGAGATCGTAGCCAAGGGCTCGATGGATGTGGTAAATTACCAGGAGGTTCTTGAATTTCTCCAACCCTTCGATACCTTCCAGGTACTCTTTGTCTATCACGAGGGTGGAGAGGGCATTTCTCATATCCTTGGGGTTGGATGGTTCGCCGAAGTTGCAGCGAATCACCCCGATGGGGGTGAAAGTTACGGGTTCATGATCCATAGTACGTAGTGAGTATTCCAAGAAGATATTCCCTGCGGGCAAATGAGAGTGGAAGGTGCGTGATGCATTGTATAGTGTTTAACGATACCTTTCGGACAAATGTCGAACTCACAATAGTTTGAAATTTGGCCTATTCGTATCTTTAAGCACCATTCTGGCGAAAACCAATTAGTCTCATCTAATTTGTTCTTGACTATATTTATGCATGAACTGGTCGGTTGCGCCAACCGAGATGTTGAAGTTTTCAAGCCTTCCCGCCACCTCTTTTGCGTGGACGAACTCTTCGATGTCAGGGTGATCTGCATTCAGGACAGCCATGTTGGCGCTTCTCCTTCTGCCGCCCTGTTTTACCACTTCGGTTGCTTTGTCGAAGGTCTCCATAAAAGATACTGGGCCGCTCGCAACCCCGCCTGTGGACCTGATAGGGGCGCCCCAGGGCCGAAGCTTCGAGAAGGAAAAGCCGATGCCACCTCTGCTCTGATGGGTTATTGCCATCTCCTTGAGCGCGTCGAATATTCCCGCAATCAAGTCGTCCACCGAGACGACGAAACAGGCCGAAAGCTGGCCCGCCTTTAGACCCGCGTTTATGAGGGTTGGAAAGTTTGGAAAAAATAGCCAGTCTCTCATGATCTTTCCAAAGGCCAAGGTCATCTTGGCGCAGTCTTTGCCAAAATGGCTTTCTGCCAGTGATACGCGATTTGTCACTCGGGCGAAC
>CAZXBV010000275.1:0-2138 GCA_964639155.1 uncultured Methanotrichaceae archaeon | reverse complement strand
TACGAACGAACCGGAACACGAAAAGAGAAGGACTTGGACGGGTATTCATGGGCGTGGAATTGGGAGATATCTTCCAGAGAGAAAAGATCGAGATGAAGGAACTTTCAGGTCGTTGGATAGCGATCGATGCATTCAACACCCTCTATCAGTTTATTAGCATAATCAGGCAGCCAGATGGGACGCCCCTGATGGATGGTGAAGGGCGGACGACGTCACATCTATCAGGGATCCTTTACAGGATGACAAATCTCTTCGAGGCGGGGGCGAAAGTGGCCTTCGTCTTCGACGGCAAGCCGCCTACGTTCAAGAGAGAAACGCTTCAAGAAAGGGCCAAAAATAGGGCCAAGGCCGAAGATATGTGGGAGAGGGCAAAAGAAGAGGGGGTCAGCGGATTTAAGTATGCTCAGGCCTCATCCAGACTGAGCGAAGAGATGATCATCGATTCCAAGCGCCTTTTGGATGTCATGGGGGTGTCTGTAGTTCAAGCGCCCTCCGAAGGCGAAGCCCAGGCAGCTCACATGACGCGCCGAGGGGATGTGGACATGGCTGGAAGCCAAGATTACGATTCGCTCCTATTCGGTGCGCCCAAGGTGGTCAGGAACATGACCATAACGGGAAAGAGAAAACTTCCAGGAAAGAACGTCTACATAGATGTCCATCCCGAGATCATATCCCTGAACGAAGAGCTAGACCGCCTGGAAATCGACAGAAAACAGCTTATCGAGATAGGAATCTTGTGCGGCACAGATTACAATTCGGGATTAAAACGGGTGGGTGCCAAGACCGCCTTAAAGTTGATAAAAAAACATGGAGACTTAGAATCCGTGTTAAAAGCCAGAGACGAAGAGATTGAAAACTACGACGAGATTAGAGACCTTTTTCTTCACCCACCAGTGACTGACGATTACGACGTTAAGATGGGAAAGCCAGATCCAGAAAAGATCGTGACGTTTCTTTGCGACGAGAGAGACTTTTCGCAAGATCGGGTGGAAAAAGCAGTTGAGAGGCTCAAGGAGGCGTTGAAGGTTGGACAAAGCAGGCTGGATCAGTGGTTTTAGAGGACAAGATCTTTTCGATTTCGACCTGGAGATGGCCGTAGACCTGATCGAAAAATCGAGAGCAAAGATTGTCGGCATCCAAGTTCCAGAGGGGTTGAAGAGGACTGCACCCTTCATTGCAAGAGAGATAGAAGAAAGGACAGGTGCAAAGGTCATTATCTCTGGAGATCCCTGTTACGGTGCCTGCGACGTCGACATGGAGCTTTGCAGGAATGTCGATCTGTTGATACATATTGGTCACTCTGAGATGTTGAGCGGCGACCCCGAACTGGACAAGGTGATTTATCTCGAAGCAAGGATGAAAGCCGATGTGAAAGACGTCGTCACGAAGGCGGCAAGTCTCCTGAAGTCCAAACGGGTGGGCGTGATCACTACAGTGCAACATTATCATAAAATTGACGAAATTATAGAGACCCTAAAAGAACGTGGAATAGAGGGAATAGTTGGATCTGGTGGCGAGAGGCTCAGGTATCCTGGACAAGTTTTAGGTTGCAATTACGATGCTGCCAAGTGCCTGGACGTGGACGAATATCTATTCGTCGGAACTGGCAAGTTTCATCCCATAGGCGTTGCCCTGTCCACTGGCAAACGAGTTATCGTTGCAGATCCGATATCGTCAGAGGCAATGTTGATCGATCCAGATCCCATGATAAAACGCCGCTATGGGGCCATAGCAAGAGCTATGGATGCAAGAAAGGTCGCGGTGCTGATATCCAAGAAGCCAGGGCAGGAGAGATGGATCGAGGCCCAAAAGATGATGGATCTGGGGAAAAAACACGACAGAGATATGATCCTCGTTTATCTGGACAGAATCGAACCCGACGTTCTGATCAATCTGGGCGTCGAAGCTGCAGTCTGCACCGCCTGCCCGAGAATAGCTCTGGACGATCAGGCCAAGTATCCAGTGCCAATGCTCACGCCGCCGGAGTTCGAGATACTACTTGGCGGGTGTGCTTCCAAAAATTATATTTTAGATGAAATAGAATAAGTGAAAGCTTTGTGCAACGCGGTTTAAGAACATGGCACAAGAGTATGGATAGAGTAACATATCCTCAACAACGTAAGCGATACGCTGTGGAC
>CAZXBV010000274.1:0-2158 GCA_964639155.1 uncultured Methanotrichaceae archaeon | reverse complement strand
CGCCTCCGCAATCTGGGGTGCGCCATCGCCCCAGTGAACCACAACGCCAGTGTGGCCTTTCAATTTCGTAACGCCCCTGCGCTCGGATTTACAGCATCTCGTTATAAAGGGGCCCTGGGGCGTTAGCTTTTCGTTGGAGAGAGGACAGGTGTTAAGGAACCTATGACTTTTCCCAGGATACATGTTCCTGAAGACCTCTCTAGAGACCTCACATCCTACGATCTGAGGATCTTCAACATCCACTCGATCTGAATCTAAGGACTTGCCAAGACCAGAAGCTGTGCAGGGAAAGTAGACCCTTTCGCCCTCATACTCGCCCAGATCCAAGACGCGACTCTTGAACTTGAGGGCGAGGTCGCCCAATATCCCAGATTGTTCCAGGTTTTCTATGACGTAAACCAACCATGACGGCCTTGGCGGGACCACGTCCAAGATCTCAATCTCGGTGATAGCACCAAGATCGGGCTCGTGGACGAAGGTGATGTGCTCGTCAGGCCCTTTGAATATCACCGTGTTGACTTTGCCTTTGCCTTTGCAAAGATCAAAGGCAGTCTCGATCAGCCTTGTCCTCGCCCTCGTGTCCACGATCTTTGGATATTCCAGGATCTCATCGCCGCTGGCTATGGGCACCAGGGATTTTACGGGCCGCATGAACCCTTTGCCAGGCTCGGCCTCGGCTCTGTATATCACAATCTCGTCGCCATAATGGATCAAGAATTGGGTTGAAAAGTAGATGGGATCGCCCGGTCTTGCCTCAAGCGCGGTTCCCACGTACTTGTAATCTTCTGGAAATATCAATCAAATATCTCCTTTGAGCTTCTGCATTCTTCTGTGGGCGACAAGGCCGCCATTCTGGAGAATCTCTTGAAGGAAGGCGGGAAGCTTTGTCCCCTGGAGGGTCTTGCCGTTCACCGTTACAGTGCCTAGATCCAGGTTGACTTCTACTACGTCCCCTTCGTTGCATTCCACATCTGCCTCGACGACGGGAAGGCCCACGTTAATCGCGTTTCTGAAAAATATTCTGGCAAAGGATTTAGCAACCACACAGGCCACCCCAGCCCCTCTGAGAGCAAGAGGTGCCTGCTCTCTTGATGATCCGCAGCCAAAGTTACTTCCAGCCACAATCACGTCGCCTGGCTTCACCTTCTTGGCAAAATCCGGGTCTAACCCTTCCATCGCGTGAAAGGCGAGCGACTTCACGTCCTTCGTCCTGAGATAAGGTCCGGGAATTATGACGTCGGTGTCCACATCGTCCCCAAAGACCCATGCCTTGCCCCTGATCATGACAGGTGATTATCTTGCATCTGTATATGACTTTTCTCTGAACAGGATAAGAAAAAACGAGCGTACAAAGGGAAGATATTATTAGGACAAAAGCCAATTGGCGCCTCTCGATAACGAGCAATCATGAGACGGCGCCAGGAGGCGATCTGACTGTTACAGATTAAAGACTTATCAGTCAAGATAGGCAACAAACAGGTCTTAAAGGACGTCAACGTGACCGTTGGCAAGGGCGAGACCCACGCCCTCTTTGGACCCAATGGCTGTGGCAAGACCACCTTGCTCAGCACTATCGCAGGCATCCCCAGATATGAAGTGATGGGGGGCAGCATCATCTTCAAGGGGGAAGACATAACCCAAATGCCGATGCATGAGCGGGCAAAATTGGGTCTGGGGATTGCCTTTCAGCATCCGCCAACCATCAGAGGGTTGAAGGTCAAAGATATGGTGACCCTCTGCAACCCAAAGGCAGATGTGGAGGGAATCCTAAAAGACATGGATTTCGAGGACTTTGCCGAAAGGGAAGTGAACAAGGGCTTTTCGGGCGGCGAAGTGAAACGATCTGAGATGGTCCAACTTTTGGCACAGGAGCCTGACTTCGTGATGCTAGATGAACCAGACTCGGGCGTGGATCTCGAGAACATAAAGGTGATCGGAAGGGCGATTAACGTCATCACTCAAAAAGATATGAAACCGAGCCTCAGGACCAAGTCCGGCATGATCATCACCCATTTTGGCCACATTCTCGATTACATGTCCACCGACAAGGCCCACGTGATGATCGAAGGAACCATTGTCTGCTCAGGAAGCCCAAATGAGATCCTAGAACAGATCAAAGCAAACGGATACGAGGGGTGTGTAGAATGCCTATGTCCCG
>CAZXBV010000273.1:0-2162 GCA_964639155.1 uncultured Methanotrichaceae archaeon | reverse complement strand
GCCCAGCTTGCTATGTTGATAGAGCTATCTTCCAGCCCAAAACCTGGGAACGTCGATCGATGTCACGATTTCGACGAGATCGAGTTTCGACATTTCCTCATCAGTGCAGTCTCGTCTTATCCCGTCTTCAGAAAGGCCGCATCTAGCGGATCTTCAGTCGGCGAGCTGATCTTGGAGGCGGTCAAATCCTGGGGATGCTGGGGGCTTGAGGAGAACACTCATTTCGGCTCAGTCACTTTGCTCGTACCTCTTGCCATGGCCGCGGGAAACAACGGACAGGATAGAGATGTATCTGAAAAAGACGTATTTATAGTTCTTGAGAACACCACCGTCCAAGACTCTATCAACTTTTACGCCGCCTTCGATCTTGCAGGGGCGAGGGTGGCCGAAGTAGAAGACCTGAGCTTGAAAGACACCTCATCGACAGAAATTCTGAGACGGGAGGACTGGACACTTCTCGACCTCATGAAGCTCTCTCAAGGACACGACCTGGTCGCAAGAGAGTGGTCTACGGGATTTAAAAGAAGTTTCAAGCTGGCAGAAGTCCTGAGCGAGAAGGTGTCAATACACGGACTTAACGACGGCGTGGTCTTGACCTATTTAGAAGCTCTGGCAGAAGTGCCCGACAGTCTGGTCAGGTCCAAGTTCGGATCGGAAAAGGCAGAAGAGGTATCGAAGAGGGCTGCTGCCCTTTTTGGGTCTGACGTCGACACAACCTTGAAAGGGGCCAAACTTCTGGATAGGGATTTCGTGAGGGAAGACGTGAACCCTGGGTCCACTGCAGATCTGATCGCATCGGGCCTCTTCATCGCCCTGGTAAAAGGTACTATCCTTAGGGGAGGAGAAAGATGATCTACGATCTTGAAGAGATAGGCCAACTCGGAATATTCGACGGAATCAACGAAGTGATAGCCACCACAGAGAACGAAGGAGGCGCACCCAACGCGGCGCCTCTTGGCGTGATTAAGAAAGGCGAGACCTTCTCGGTACGTCTATTCGTTGGATCTCACACCTACGACAACATAATATCTTCTGGCAAATTCGTCGCCAACGTGACCCATGACCCTATGATCTTTGCGGAGACGGCGCTAAACGACTTATCCAAAGAGCATTTCGTACAGAGAGACGGAGAACTCACCCTAAAAGACGCCGAATCCTGGGCACTTTTCAAGTGTGACCCGGTTCATTTGGACATATCCCTCCCCACTCTAGAGTTCGTCAAAGGCGAGGTTCTCTGGAGAGATTTCAAGGCCGTGAACAGAGGCACCAATCTAGTAGTAGAGGCCGCGGTTGCAGCCACTCGTTATGTCGCCTTGAAGAGTGACCTTTATCTCGAAGAGATCTTCAAGATCAGAAGGATCGTGAACCGGTGTGGCGGTCCAAGA
Organism: uncultured Methanotrichaceae archaeon; assembly: GCA_964639155.1. Classification (GTDB taxonomy): domain Archaea; phylum Halobacteriota; class Methanosarcinia; order Methanotrichales; family Methanotrichaceae; genus CAYWZG01. The sequence continues at coordinate 777 of CAZXBV010000273.1, read as the reverse complement.
GAGATCGCGGCCATGGACCGGCTAGAAGAGCTCATGGGGTTTTGAAAAGGCCACAAAGATGCTTGACAGGTTACCTTCGGGCTGTGATGCCCTGGACCAACTCCTCGGTGGCGGGTTTGAGTCAGGGATCATAACCCAGGTTTATGGAGAAGCTGGATCTGGCAAGTCCAACATAGCGATCCAGCTTTCGATCCAGGCTGTGGTTCGCGGCTTTAGGGTGATCTTCATAGACGCCGAAGGTTTTTCACCAGAACGGTTCAGGCAGATAGCAGGCGAAGGCGCCAAAGACATTGCAAGCAAGATAGTGATCTTCGAGCCTTTGAGCCTGGAAGAGCAACATTCTGCGATAAGGGACGCCTCCAAAATCGTGAACCGAGATTTCGGCCTCGTTGTGGTCGATTCGGCAACGGCCCTTTACAGGGCAAAACTGGACGGCGAAGATAATAGGGCAGTTCATAGATCTCTGACAGCGCAGCTGGGCGAACTTCAGACGATCGCGAGGAAGCACCGTTTGCCAGTTCTGATAACAAACCAGGTCTACACCGAATTGGAACTTGGGATCTTAAGGCCTCTTGGTGGGACTGCGATGCAGCACGCCTCAAAGACCATAATATTCCTGGAAAAAGCAGGCGAAGGACGAAGGCGAGCAAGGCTCTTCAAGCACAGGTCTCAGCCAGAAGGAGCTACTACTGAGTTCAGGATCACTGCGAAGGGGCTCGAATAGTGCCTCGATCTGGAAAGACGAGAATTACAAAACGCCAAAAATTTGATTGTACC
>CAZXBV010000272.1:0-2167 GCA_964639155.1 uncultured Methanotrichaceae archaeon | reverse complement strand
TAACCCCTGGGCCGCCGAAGGCACCTACATATTCCCGCTCCCAGAAGGCGCAGCCGTGAGCGACTTTGTGATGTGGGTAGACGGCGAGGCTGTGAGTGGCGAGATACTGGAAGCAAACGAAGCAAGGGCGATCTACAACGAGTACGTCCGAAATATGCAAGACCCTGCCCTCCTCGAATACGTGGACCGGCGAGCTTTGAAAGCCAGCGTATTTCCGATCCCGCCCGGAGACGAACGACGAATCGAGCTAGAGTACAGCCAGATCCTGCCGGTAGATAACGGCCTTGTTCATTATTCGTATCCGCTCAGCACTGAGAAATACTCTTCAAGACCGCTTGAAGAAGTGACGATAGGAATCGAGGTAGAATCTCGCGATCCGATCAAGGCGGTCTACTCGTCCAGCCACAAAGTCTTCATCGAAAGAGAAGACGACTTTCACGCATTGTTGGGCTTTGAAGAGTTCGACGTTCTCCCAGACAGAGACTTTGAGTTCTACTACTCCATAAGCTCTGAAGACGTGGGCCTCAACTTGCTCAGCTACAAGGAACCTGGCGAGGACGGTTTCTTCCTTCTTCTTGCAGCCCCAAATGTGGAAGTGGAAGAAGGCGAAGTTGTGGCCAAAGACGTGATCTTGGTCCTGGACGTCTCCGGAAGTATGGAGGGAGAAAAGCTCGGCCAGGCTAAGGATGCGGCCCAATACATACTCAACAATCTCAACTTGAAAGATCGTTTCAACGTCATTGCCTTCAGCACTGGAGTTACCACCTTCAGCGACGAGCTTGAGCCTGCATCGAAATCCAAGGATGGTGTCGAATTCGTCGATAGGCTCGAATCACTTGGCGGAACCGACATCAACCGAGCCCTCTTGACGGCGATGGACTTGGCAGATCCAAGTAAGCCCACCACGTTGATCTTCTTGACCGATGGCCTTGCAACTCAAGGCGTAGAAGATACGCCCACCATTCTCGAAAATGTGGGTGATGCCGCGCCCGAAAACCTCCGACTGTTCAGCTTCGGCGTGGGAGACGATGTCGACACCGATCTTTTAGACCAACTCTCTTTAGACCACGGCGGAATGACCGCTTACGTCAGGCCAGGCGAGAGGATCGACGAAAAAGTAAGCGCCCTCTACAGAAAGATCAGCAAACCAGTTCTCTCGAACGTCGAGATCGACTTTGGCAAGATAAAGGCGGATCAGATCTACCCTGAAGACGTGCCCGACCTCTTTGCAGGATCGCAACTCGTCCTGGTGGGCAGGTACAGAGAAGGTGCAACGACCACGATCACACTTTCTGGCAAGGTTAACGACCAAGAGGAAAGCTTCGCCTATCAGGCCGAGTTTGAAGAGGCTGGCGGTGATGAATTCATCCCCAGGCTCTGGGCCACGAGGGCGATCGGAAGCTATCTTAGAGAGGTCAGGCTCCGCGGCGAAGATCCTGAACTTGTGGATGCCGTCGTGAAGCTGAGCATACGCTATGGCATCATCACTCCTTACACATCTTTCCTGATCGAAGAAGATGGTGATGACATCTTCACCGAGGAAGGGCGAGAAGCGATCTCTAAAGATGTGGATGAGGTGGTGGCGAAAAAAGCCTTCGAGCCCTCTTATGGTGAGACGGCCGTCGAGGAGGCGGTCTTTGAAGCAGAGCTTGCCCAAACCGAGGCAGCACCATCTATGAGCATCTTCAAATCTTTCCGAAAGGGAAGTGACGGTGGCGCCGGTGGTGGCACCACGGCTCCAGGGTCAATTGAACCCCTCAATGAAGTCGAGCCCGAAGAAGTGATCAAAAATATGGGGAGCAAGACCTTCGTTTTACGTAACGACACCTGGATCGATACAACTTTTGATCAATCCAAGATGGCGCCGGTCAAGGTCGGTTTCCTTACCGACACATACTTCGACCTGATCTTGGCCTATCCGGACCTGGGCGACTACTTTTCCTTAGGCGAACAGGTGATCGTAGTCTACGAAGGGACCGCCTACGAGGTGGTGGAAGGCGAAGGTGACACGCACTCTTTCGACTCGGGCTTGGATTCTCTTGGCGCGATTGATCCTGGAAAGATCGATTCTGGAAACGACACTATCAAGAATAACACAACCTCGGAGATGGGGGGGCCAAAATCCCCTTCCTCACCACCTTTTGTGGTCATAATTTCTCCGCTCATC
>CAZXBV010000271.1:0-2167 GCA_964639155.1 uncultured Methanotrichaceae archaeon | reverse complement strand
ATATATTCTCTGAGGACCAAAGGCAATTCTGTGATGTCGTTTATTATTCGGTCTGCTGCCTGGATGAGCTGTTCCGAGGGTTTGCTGTCTTGTTGGACTGTTAAGATTCCAAGATCTGCTGCTTTGAGTGCGTAGATGTCGTTGAGGCCGTCGCCGACCATGACCACCAAGTCGTATTCGTCTTTTAGCTTCGATACGACTTCTTCTTTCTTTCGCGGTGTTGATGCCGGATATATGTTTTCAGGCTTAATCCCCCGACATTTGGTCAGGCCTGAAAGGCTCCGCATGCTGTCGCCCGAGGCGACGTATATGTCTATGCCCATGTCTGTTAATTTATCCAGAACTTCTTGTAGGCATGGGAAAGGCTTTCCGCCAGTGCTAACTGAGTATGTGACCTCTTCAATCTCGGCGTCTACTATAAACCCTGAAGCGCAATAAGACGCATAAGATGCGGGGCATCGGGCGCAGACTGCTGCCAGGGTTTCTTGGACGTCTCCTATCTTCGCTTTCGAGTCGAGAATTATCAAGCAGGCTTCTTTTTCGGAGACTGGCGTACTAGAGCAGCTGATCTTGATCTGATCGTCTTTGCCCTTAAAGAAGGTGCTAAGTGACATCTGGGGATCGGCCTTCATGATCTCTGCGGGCTCTATGTGTGGTATGACCAAGGCTCTGCCGTCCTTTTCCATGACCAGATGTGTGGTGACAACTTGGGGTATGATGACGTTCTTGGGAATGTCTTTGGCCACCCGGTACATTTTGAGCATGGTGCCTGCAACGTCTAATACCATCGCACTGTTGCGGAACATCGACTTCAAGCAAGGCGTCAAGTTGTCATCAATCTATCGGTCGGAACGGGAAAATAGACCTCGTCCACCCTCTTTTCCACTGGATTGACGGTTGAGGGGCCATTGCTATAAGCGATACAGATCATTCATCCAAGAGATGGATCTCAAGACCAAGGCTCGCCTCATCGCAGCGGGTACCGTAGAGCTTCCTTCGGCCTGTCTTCCTTTGGGTCCGGTCTCTACCGCAGGCCCAGGGGCTGGAGAGATGAGCATTTTCTTCAGTTCTGGCGACAAGAGGGTTCGGCTGGGTGTGGCTGAAAAGTCGCCCTTGAAGCTTGTCGAGCTTAGCAAAGACGAGGTGGCCATAATGGAAGGGAACGAAACTCTGGCCAAAGGCCGCCTTGAAGCGCCGCTCTTACATTGTCCCGAACAAGCCTACATCACCGTCAGCGAAAGGTGCATCTACAACTGCAAGTTTTGCGCAGTTCCGAAGCTTTCGGGTAGCGTAAAGTCGCAAGATAAGGTGGTCAAGATGGTCGAGCAGGCTCTGGTCACTGGAAACCTCAAAGCCATATCTTTGACCAGTGGGGTCGAGATCTCGCCAGAAAAGGAAGTGGCGCGGGTGGCCGAGATAGTTTCGGCCTTGCGGCACATAGACGTTCCGATAGGGGTTTCTGTGACTCCGGCGTTTCGATCTAGCGAGATATTGAAGCGGGCCGGAACCGACGAGATAAAGTATAACGTGGAGTGTTTGGACCCGGACTTGTTCCGGAAGGTCTGTCCTGGTGTATCTCTGGATGACATCAAAGCGGCGCTGAAAGGTGCGGTGAAGATTTTTGGACGGGGCAAGGTCTTTTCCAACGTCATCATCGGGCTTGGAGAATCTGACAAGGCTCTTCGTGATGGGATTGATGAGCTTGCAAAGATGGGCGTTTTTCCGGGTTTGAGGGCCATTTATCCTCATCCGCTTCGCCAGGGCGAGATATATATGGAAAGGCCCAGCGCCGAGAGGCTAATAGAGCTTGCTCGGTATACTCGTGACGTGTTGGACAAGTACGGACTTCGCGGGGATCTGGCCAAGACCATGTGTTATCGGTGCACTGGGTGCGATCTGATACCACATCGGGACCTTTAAGGGCGCTCAGAACTCAAAATCTTCATCATTTAATCAGGCCAGGTCATCTCATCATGGCGCCGCCGGCGAATAACACTTAAATAGTACTACTGCAACTTGAACTTTGCCTCTTAATGCGGGGGTCGCCAAGCCAGGTCAACGGCGCTAGGTTCAGGGCCTAGTCTCATAGGAGTTCGAGGGTTCGAATCCCTTCCCCCGCACCAAACTAACTTTTCTGATAACGATTATGAGATTGCTATTCAACTGC
>CAZXBV010000270.1:0-2169 GCA_964639155.1 uncultured Methanotrichaceae archaeon | reverse complement strand
ATATAGGTTAATTTTTTGTATAAATGTGAAGGCAGCCGCCCTCAGAAAAGTGGTGCGCCAAAGGCCAGATCCTCTAGCTCTACTACCTTCTCCCAAGCGGCTTTGCACCCACAATCCAGATCTTCGAAGACGTTTTGGTCTTGGGTGGTGGCATGTTTCCTTATGGCTTTAGCGATATCTCCGTCACAACTGCCACAGTTATGGGGACCTCTTTTACTTCCTGCCGCCACCGGATCGCAGATGATTGGAATCGAAGTAACGTTCTTTAACACCTCGATCGCGCTCCAGAGCCAAGGCGGACGGTAATCGCCCCGTTGCCACATCCTCTCCAGGTATGTTCCTTTCTGGACGTTGCAAAGGTTGAGGGATAAAACATCAGAGTAAGGTGCCGCATCTTTAGCAGATTGAAGCATATCAGAAATGGCCACGCCTTCTGAGAGGTGGGGCGGCTTCAAAAGAAGATAAGTCTTCATCGTGCATCCGCATTTGTGGACGATTTCAGACACGGTCTTGAAGTCCTGGAAAGTGAAACCCTTTCGGATAAGATGTTCTCTGATCAAGTCGTTTGAAGTTTCCAAGCCAGTTGCAACTTCGACCCTGACCCTTGATGCACAATCTAAAACTACATCTGATGTGATGTATTCGGGTCGAGATTCCAAGATCACCTTTTCGATGTTGCGGCTTGCCAAATCATCTAATATCGCCCTTCTTGCCTCAGCTGGAACTTCCAAAGGATCGAAGAAGCTGCCGCTGGTGTAGATCTTCACCACGCGATCGTGAGGGCCGAGATCACGTGTTGCAACCTTGAACTGATCTACAAGCTGCTCTCCTGTTGCTGGTGCGCCCTCGGCAGCGAACCCACACATGGTACAGCGGTTCCACCTGCAACCTCTGGTCCTGAGAATTATGGTCAGGCTCTCTGCCACTTCTCCATCGAGAAGGTCCGTTGACTTCCAGAAGGTCACCGGCCTTGTGGGGTCTGGCTTATGTCTTTTCTTCATCTTCATCAAAAAGCTCCCGTGACCGTACGGATCATGTAAGCCTTGTGGGTCATGTGATCTTTGTATATCAACCGGTCTGCAGGGGGGTTAAGTGCCAGATCAGACAACTGTAACGTCTACATATCTCATGGCGCTTATCGCGGCCGAAGTTGCTGCGCCCACTGCGGTGGTTACCTGCATCCGCCCACCGGTCACGTCCCCTGCCGCAAAGACTCCAGGTATGTTCGTCTCTTGGTTCAGCCGGTTCACCTTGATGAAGCCACCTTTGGTCAGCTCAAGACCCAGATCCTCTGCCAGGTCCACGTTGGGCTTTACGCCCATCTCGACAAAGACGCCATCTACATCCAGTGTCCTGGCTCTATCGTTCGCCTTGAATTCGACACCTGTAACGAAACCGTCGCCCACAATCTTGACCTGCTCGACCCCGTGGAGGGCTCGAAGGTTGGTGAGCTTCTCGATTCGATCAAGATATATCGCCTCGCAGACGAGCTTGTCCCTGACGTTTAGTAGTTGGACCTGATCGCATATGCCGGCCAGATAAAGAACGGCTTTGGCTGCACCATTTCCATATCCTACGACCGCTACCGTCTTGTTTCTGAAAAGGGCACCATCGCAATAGGCGCAGTAGGATACGCCGCGAGTGGCATATTCATCTTCTCCGGGGACGTCCAGCTTTTGATGGCCCGCCCCCGTGGCCAGAATTATGGCTTTGGATTCGTACTGCCAACTCTCGGTCTTGATCATGAATTGTTTGTCGAGATAGACCACCTTTTGGACCGATTCTGCCCGATTCTTGGCACCATATTTCTCGGCCTGGGCCAACATCCTTTCCGAAAGCTCAATCCCCATAATGCCGTCTGGAAATCCGGGATAGTTCTCATAAAGGCCGCCCATCGATTGCTGAGATCCATAGACGTTGCCCAGTATGAGTGTCTTCTTGCCACCTCTGGCGCAGTACATCCCCGCCGTGAGCCCAGCAGGGCCTGCGCCAATAATAACGACGTCGTACACAATATGAAATGTGGAATTTATGATAGATATAATGTATGGCGCCGCCGAATGTCAGTGATATACAAATCGTTGTCGGGCATCCTTGGCGCCATCCTGCGCGGAACCGGCTGCCATGTGGCCGAGAGCCCGTAGCCACCGGGATCGTGGCAGGGAGCGC
>CAZXBV010000269.1:0-2188 GCA_964639155.1 uncultured Methanotrichaceae archaeon | reverse complement strand
CCCATCTCCTCGTTAAGGACGATTTCAAACGGGCTTTGAGGAGCGGTTTTTTTAAATCCCTCTTCGAGAGATCCAAGACCTTCATGGTCAACACAGTAAACACGCCAGAAGAGAGCCAAAAGATCCTGAAACGAGCGATATCTAAGCCCGAGACTTCAGCAATAGAATATTGATATGGCACATCCAACAGGATTTGATTAATTATAATTCAAATATAAATATGGCCAAGTAGATCCGCGCGGGCGGATCTACTCGATCTCGTAGGTCATGGAGACGCTGGCCGTCACCTCAACCTCGCCAAGAACGATTGGAGTGCTCGACGACGCAACCTCTGCAAAGGCCAACCGAGTACTGATTGGAATTGGTGTAAAGCCGTTCTCAGATATGCTCATTATCCGTCCCAGGTTCACACCTGCCGCGCCAGCGATCGTCTCGGCCTTGCTCATTGCATCGGCCACCGCCTTGGAAAGAGCCTCCTGCTGCGCAGAGGATGTATCTTTCAGGCCGAAGTTGACGCTGTTTACTGTGTTAGTTCCAGCGCCCACCGCTGCGTCCAGTACCTCGCCAATGTCGATCTCATCACAAAGGTCCATTGTGAAAGTGACCTGGTTGTTCACTTCAAAGATTACCTCTTCAGACCTTTTCCCGTCGATCCAGTCTCTCATCGGATAGACGCTAAAGCCAGAGGTTTTGATGTCCTCTTCTTTTACGCCTGCTCCTTTGAGTGCTGCAATCGTTCCGGTCATTTGCTCTGCGTTGTCTGCCATTGCCTTGGCCGCGCTTTTGTCTCGGGTCTGGACCCCGAGCACTACAGTGACAATATCAGGCTCGGCGCTTGCAGTTCCCAAGCCAGATACAATCAGGGTTGACACCTGATCATCATCGTCATCAGCGCCAAGACAGGAACCTGTCGACACCATAAACGTCACCATTCCAAGTATTAGGGCTTCAAACCATTTCACGATAAATAACCCCCAGAAAGAAAGGGCCACGATAGTAAATAAATAGAACGGTCTTTGCAAAACGGGCTTTCATCGAGCCAGAATGAAGCACAAACCTACCCATTGTGCCAAAGTTGAGCGCAATAAGGACCCACATGAGCCCTTAACGTTCCGCCACATCTCACAAGTTCATTTTCGACCATTAACTTTTTACCCCAACCCTTTACATGAATTTCTCCATGAAGAGCATAGGAAAATCCATCAGAATGGAACGTATCTTTAACAGAAAGACCAACAAAACGGTTATCGTCCCCATGGATCACGGCCTTACAGTAGGTCCAATAGATGGGCTTATAGATCTTCAGAAGGCGGTGGACAAAGTAGCCGAGGGGGGGGCCAACGCAGTTCTCGGCCATATGGGCCTGCCGATGCATGGCCATCGAGGGTACGGCCGCGATGTGGGCCTTATAATCCACCTTTCAGCAAGCTCGTCATTGGCTCCAGATCCCAACCACAAGGTACTGGTAACAGAAGTTGAAGACGCCATGAGAATTGGAGCCGACGCTGTGAGCATTCATATCAACGTAGGTGCCGAAGACGAGCCCGAAATGCTCCAGGACTTGGGAAGGGTAGCCCGAACCTGTGATTCTTGGGGGATGCCGCTTCTTGCCATGATGTATCCCAGAGGCCAAAAGGTGGAATCAGAACATAGTGTTGAGTACGTGAAACACGCCGCCAGGATCGGTGCCGAGCTTGGTGTAGACATCGTCAAGACAAACTACACGGGATCGCCTGAGACGTTCAAAGAAGTGGTCCGGGGCTGTAGCGTTCCGGTGGTCATAGCAGGTGGCCCTAAAATGGATACCGAGCAAGAGGTTCTCCAGATGGTATACGACTCAATAAACGTCGGTGGCTGCGGCCTTTCCATAGGCAGAAACATATTCCAAGCCAAAAACCCAACGCTATTTGTCAGAAAACTCTGCAAGGTCGTTCACGAAGGATACTCGGTAGAAGAAGCCGAAAAGTTGAAGCTCTAACGCTCTAACCTCTGGTTCAAACCGAGTTTGAATGGCGAAGTTAACTTGACTTTGTCAGATTAGGCAGTTAGCGACCAAGCACCCAAGCACCCAAACCAGTGGTGTTCACCGGTTACACGCCCGCTAGATCGAGTCGCAAGAAGAAAACGCCCAGTTATGTCAACTACCCGCCACTAAAGTGACGGGCATGTAATGTGCCCTGGTTGACCA
>CAZXBV010000268.1:0-2201 GCA_964639155.1 uncultured Methanotrichaceae archaeon | reverse complement strand
CTCCAATGCAGACATTGGGCTCGAATATCTTAAGTGACATAACAGGCAACGCCCATGGGTCTAATGCCCAACAGCCCTGATAATCCAGTCTGCTGGCAGAGAACCTTCAGATTCTTCTATTATCACACTGGTAAGGGTAAGTTTTTTTGTCGATCTGTCGTATCGATATGATCTTGGATCGTCCGTTTCGGCGACAGTTTCATTAACGTTATAGGCCACTCCGACCGCTGCACGATCGTAGAAACAGACGTAAAAGTCGCCGTTCACGGCCAAGGGTGGGATCTCAATCTCGGCCAATACCGGCATAACGCTCGTGAAATAAGGCCGGTGAGAATCCGAAAACTGATACATCAGGCTGAGGTTCTCGTCCCGGATCTCAAGATATACTACCCTCTCAGGCGGCACTGTTTCGTTGTCGAAACCGTTCCATCCCACGATTTGTACCTTGGTCAGAGTCCAAGGAACACGGGGCGGCGTAAACCTCACCGTTTCTGCAACATCCCCCAAGAAAGTTGATGTATAAATGTCAGTCACACCATCGCCGTCGTACATCAAAACCTCTTCTGCGACTACATCTTCATCCTCTGACTCGGCTGCGCACAACCCCATGAAACAGAAAGCTACACAACAAAGTGCGATCAGCAGTGAGATGAACTTCTTCAAACAATCACCAATATGGAATTGGGGCGGGGTGATATATATGTGATTGCACCTCGCCCGAAAGACTATAGGGCTTCGGTCAATCGGTGACAAAATAGCCGAAATCTCTTAGCCGAAAGTTCTTCAGTGAGACAACTTTCGCGTTCTCTTTCGTATTTCCGTCCGTGTCACCACCTGTGTCACCGTTCATGTTTCCAATCGCTTCCGCCTCACTTTCAACCCCCCATCCTTGCCCTTGGAACATGCCATTCGGATTCCACCTTTTAGTATGCCTCTTTACGCTATTCCCAAACCTCGGTGCCGCTCCAAAATCTCGTCAGCCAACCGATCCAACGCCTCAAAGTCTCCATCTCTTGGAAGCCCTTTTGCCAAGACCGGCTCGATCACTTCCACATCCATCCTGGTGATCATCCCCTGGAGAACTTCCACGATCTTGGTACCCCAACCATAAGACCCTATGATCGAGACGAAACGAGCCTTGGGCCTGAGAGCATTGGCCACAAACACCGCATCCGCAGCTTTGGGGTGAGGGCCGGTAAGAACAGTGCAGGCACCAACCACTATCGTTGCCGCATCCACTAGCGCCTCTGCAAGCTTCCCCAAATCAGTCATCGTAAGATCAAATCTCCTGACCCCAATTCCCCTCTCAACCAGAGCATCCACAAAATAATCCACCATGATTCTCGTGCTTCCGTGCATTGAAACGTAAGGTATCACCACCTCGTTCTTGACAGAATCAGACGTCCAGTCCTGATAAGCCGCCATTATGAAAGAAGGGTCGCTGTAGATGGGGCCGTGGCTTGGAGCTATCATATTCACGTCGAGCGCTGCCACTTTCTCTGTGTTCTTCTTCGCAAGAGACCGAAACGGCATCATGATCTCGGCATAATACCTCTTGGCAGGTTCGTATATGATCTTCGGATCGGCAAATAGGTCGCTTGTTGCCATGTGCGACCCAAAGAAGTCGCAGGGAAAGAGTATCCGGTCCTCTTTTAGATAGGTCGCCATGGTCTCGGGCCAGTGCGCCCAAGGGATGTGATGAAACTCCAATGTCTTTTTGCCAAGGTTCAAAGCTTCACCATCTTCCACTGTAACAACACGATCTTCAGGGATGTGAAGATGGTCTTCTAAGAGGACTTGGCACCGAGGCGTGCAGACCACCTTGATTTCAGGATACTTCTCGACGACTGCAGGTAGCGATCCCGAGTGGTCTTGCTCGGCATGATTTGCTATCACGTAATCGGGAATTGCGCCCAACCGTTCCAGGTTCCTCATCAAGACCGGCCAGAACGGAGGGTCTACCGTATCGATAAGTGCAGTCTCATCCCCCCGAACCAGATATGCGTTGTAACTGGTCCCATCTGGCAGTGGTATAAGCTCATCAAAGAGCCGACGATCCCAGTCGATGGCCCCTATCGAAAACACATCAGACACTATCTTTCTTGGTGCAGTCATCTAAATCCTCCGTTTTCCTTCGCATCTTTCATTTCAAAACAATTGCCAATCATTCCAACACCACACGACAACAACCCCAACAACTC
>CAZXBV010000267.1:0-2239 GCA_964639155.1 uncultured Methanotrichaceae archaeon | reverse complement strand
CTAGAACAGATCAAAGCAAACGGATACGAGGGGTGTGTAGAATGCCTATGTCCCGCCTAGAAAAGAAGGCGAACGCGGCCAAAGATAAGAAGGCCGCGCTGGGTACCGACATTGATCTTGAGACTTACGAGCCCGAGTCGGAAGGTTTCGAGGAGATCGAAGCTCTCGATATGCTTCCGCAGGAGGTTCAAGAGGCAGCCCTTAACGCCGGAGTTAGCCTTTCGGGCGAATCTTCTGGAGACTATTTCCAGCTGGGCCAATCTGCAGTGCACAAAGAAACCTCTGCAGAAGGAATAGAGCTGATCGACATAGGAACGGCCCTCAAAAAACACGACTATCTGAAAGATTATTTCTGGAAACTCGTTCCGATTGACACGGACAAGTACACTGCAGACGTGGGAAGGCATCCTCCTGCAGGATATTTCATCAGGGCAAAGCCTGGAACCAAGACGGTATTTCCGCTCAAGACGTGTCTATACATGGGAGGAAAGAACCAGCGGCAACGGGTTCACAACGTGGTTATAGCCGAAGAGGGATCTGACCTTCACATAATCACAGGATGCACAACACCATCTCATGCAGGCCGAGGTCTTCACTTAGGCGTATCCGAAGTTTACGTCAAGAAAGGTGCACACGTGAGCTTTACCATGGTCCACAACTGGGGCGAAGACGTTGAGGTAAGGCCAAGAGGTGCTAGTTACGTCGAAGAGGGCGGCTCCATATCCGAGAATTACATCACCTTGACGCCAGTAAAGAGCCTCCAGGCATTCCCGACCGCGACTCTTGCAGGTGAAGGTGCTGTTGCCAGTTTCAACACGATCATGTATTCTCGCAGAGGCAATATCGATATCGGGAACCAGACCATACTCCAAGCTCCTCATACCAGCGCCGAGTCCATATCTAGGGTTGTGTCCACCGGCGGCGAGATTATAAACAGAGGAAGGATGGTGGGAAAAGTTCCAGAGATCAGGGCTCATGTAGAGTGTGTGGGTCTGATCTTGACCGAGAAGGGCCGGATCTATTCCATACCTGAGCTTGATGGCTGGTGTGGTGGCCTGGATATGTCTCATGAGGCTGCTGTGGGCAAAATATCTCAAGAAGAGCTGGAATACCTGATGGCAAGAGGGCTTTCTGCAGATGAAGCAACCAGCGTCATCGTTCGAGGGTTCCTGGACGTCGAGATCAAGGGACTGCCACCTGCCCTGAAAGATGAGATCAACAACATCACAAAGTTAGAGGACATATACGGAGCCTCCTGAAAGGTCACCTGGCTCCGTTTTTTCTCATCTTTTGCGGTTGGACAAGTGTTAGCTATTAGCTACTTTTGGCGGAAAAAGCGGTCACGTCTGCGGCTATTTTTGCAACGATCTCGTCGGCCAGGACGTTTCTGTTCTTCTCGGTCACCGTTACCAGGGCCGCCTCAGACTTGATCTTCAGCGCCAAAGGATGTTGAGATTTTGCCTGGACGACCACAAACATCGCTTTTCCGCCGCCCTTTTTGCAATCCAAACGCTCAAGGACGCGCCTTACCAAGGTAGATTTTCCAACACCTGGTGCACCGGTTATAGCCAAAAGGAGGGGCATGTCTCTTCTCTCACTCTCTGAACGAGGCGGCTTAGGCTCTCAACGTCCTTTATCTCACGCCGGACAAGCTGTTTTAGCCTCTTTCTGATCTCCAGGTTGGCGCGGGCCCTGGTGCCTGAAAGGTATAGCTCCATCTTAGATGCCAGCTCGTCGCCTTTCCGGTCCCAGTCAGTCAGGATCACGACCTCCTCGAACTCTTCTGCAACAGTCTCCATGAGGTCAAGGGCAGGCTTCTGAGCTGCCATTATGATAGTGCCTTCTATTCCCAAGTCCCTCAAGGATCGCTCGTCTCGAATGCCTTCCACGATTATGGCAGCACCTTCTTCAGAGACCTCCAGAAGCTCTTCGATGATCTTTTCTAGCGCCTCAGGGTCGCAGCTTACCTTTTTCGTCTCGTCACGATGTCTGCGCATCAATCATCACTCAGTAAGAGTTCGACATTTTGGCCTATTCGTATCGTTAAGCACTAATCTCGCGAGAACCGATTCGTCTCGCCTAATCGGTTCTCGACTATATTTCAGCTTGTTGTCCGTCAAGTCCCGGGCACAAGGTCACAAGAGATGGCCTTCTATTGATCAATAACACAACCTCGGAGATGGAGGGGCCAAAATCCCCTTCCTCACCACCTTTTGTGGTCATAATTTCTCCGCTCATC
>CAZXBV010000266.1:0-2251 GCA_964639155.1 uncultured Methanotrichaceae archaeon | reverse complement strand
CTGAAAAAAAGATCTGGCAATCGGTCTATTCGTATCGTTAAACACTATTCTGGCGAAAACCAATTAGTCCCACCCAATTGGTTCTCGACTATAATCGATCCTGCGAAAACCATGAACGCGCCACATCAGGCGTTCTTGATCTTAGGAGTCATCGTTATCGATCTCGGGGTTTTCTTTCATCGAGAGCGATATCCTCTTCCTCTTTGGATCTGTACTCAGTACGGTGACCTCTACAGGCTGGTGAACCTTGACCACCTCTGTTGGGTCTCGGACGAACTTTTCAGATAGCTCGCTTATATGCACTAGGCCATCTTGATGCACACCTACATCTACAAAAGCCCCAAAGGCAGTGACATTCGTCACAATTCCAGGAAGTTTCATCCCTGGTCTAAGATCCTCGATGTTCGTCGCATCCTTGGAGAAACGGAATGGTTCGAACTTTTGACGCGGGTCTCTTCCGGGCTGAGCAAGCTCTGAAAGAATGTCTTTTATGGTGGGCATGCCCACCTTTTCGGTCACATACCTATCAGGATCTATTCTCTTTTGAAGCGCCTTATCTTCTACCAGTTCCTGGATCGAGACGTTCAGGTCTTGAGCCATCGCTTCGACGATCCAGTAGCTTTCTGGGTGGACCGCTGAACTGTCGAGCGGATTGTCCGCATCGGCGATTCTGAGAAATCCTGCAGATTGCAAGAACGCTTTTGGACCCAGACGAGACACCTTCTTTAGCTCCTTCCTGGACCGAAAAGGTCCGTGCTCCTCTCTGTACTTGACTATCGATTCTGCTAACTTTGGACCAAATCCAGAGACATGGGTGAGAAGTTCTTTGCTTGCTGTGTTCAGGTTTGCGCCCACCGAGTTGACGGAGCTTACGACCACTTCTTCCAGCTTATTTTTTAATTTGGTTTCGTCCACATCGTGCTGGTATTGTCCCACACCGATAGACTTTGGGTCTATCTTGACCAGCTCGGCCAGAGGGTCCAGAAGCCGTCGTCCTATGGATATTGAGCCGCGAGTGGTAACATCTTGATCTGGAAATTCGGATCTGGCACTCTTTGATGCTGAGTAGACCGAAGCACCTGATTCGTCCACCATCACCACTGGCACTTCTTTATCGATCTCGAATATTCTCAGAAATTCTTCGGTCTCGCGACCAGCGGTCCCGTTCCCCACGGCGATGAACTCGATCTCGAACCTTTCACAAAGCTCCTTGACCTTTTGAGCAGCTTCTTTAGCTCGTTCTTGAGGTGGATGTGGATATATCGTCTCGGCACAGAGTAGATCGCCGTTTCTATCCAAAGTGACCATCTTGCATCCGCTTCTGAATCCGGGGTCTATGGCCAGAACCTTTTTCTGCCCCAGCGGCGGCTCCAGCAAAAGTTGGCGCAGGTTCTCGGCAAAGACGAGTATGGCCGTCTCTTCTGCCCTCGATTGGGCCCAAGACAAACTCTCTCGCCCCATCGACGGCGCTAAAAGCCTCTTGTAGCCGTCATTGCAAGCTAACTTCACTTGATCTGATGCGGGGCCATCTCCCTTTATGAAGATCGATTCAAGAACTTTCAAACCCCTTTCCTCTGGCGGCTCGATGTGCAGCCTCAAGAAGCCCTCTTTCTCGCCGCGCATCATGGCCATGATGCGATGTGACGGAGCTTTTGATAGGGGTTCAGACCAGTCCGCATAATCTTCGTACTTTGTCCCTTCTACTTCTTTGCCCTTGATCGCTTTGGATCTTAGGGTACCTTGGAATTGGAATAGGTCGCGCATCAGGGATCGCGCATCAGAGTCTTCGTTAACCCATTCAGCAATGATGTCGCGCGATCCTGCCAGGGCGTCCTCGATCGAATCGATCCCTTTTTCCGAGCAAACGAAAGAAGCAGCTTCTTCTATTGGGTCCAGGTCGGCTTGATCAAAGATCTTTTTGGCGAGGGGTTCAAGGCCGCGTTCTCTGGCAATGATCGCTCTGGTGCGGCGCTTGGGTTTGTATGGTAGATATATGTCTTCAAGAACTGCAAGGGTCGAGGCATCTTCTGTCTTTTTTCGGAGGTCTTCAGTCAAAAGCCCCCTCGTTTCCAACGATCTTAGCACCGACTCGCGCCTTTCGTCTAGATCTCTTAGGCGAGCCAAACAGTCCTTGATGGAGGTTATGGCAACTTCATCCAAGTTTTCTGTAATTTCTTTTCTGTAGCGCGCTATGAATGGGACCGTGTGTTTTCGGTCCAGAAGTTCGATAGTGGCGCGAACTTGGGTGTTT
>CAZXBV010000265.1:0-2251 GCA_964639155.1 uncultured Methanotrichaceae archaeon | reverse complement strand
GCAAGGCCGTGGATCACCTCTCTTGGAGTGACCTCAAAATGTATGTTGGCTTCATCAAGGCCGTGCACGTTTTTGGCCCAGCCCCAGTTTTCAACGCCTGCTGGGTTGACACACTTTATGCCGTAACCCTTGTGAGTTTTCATCATCCAGGCGACGTATGCTGCGGCTTTCTCCAGGTCTCCGTCCCGGATGTAGCGCATGACAGACCAGTTGTTGCCAAGGACGAGGTATGCACCCATGTCCAAGATAGGAATTGCCCTCATCTCTTCGTGAGTGTGCCTGGCTTCAAGCGGCGGCATTGCTGCCTCAAAGACGGTGGTGTAACCCATGGCGACGTAATCGTAGCCTTCTTTGTAGACAGAAGGAACCGTGTATCCGCATCCAGAATGAGTGATATCGGTCTTCGACCTCACCGACTTGTAATGGTCCTCGGGGCGCATTAATCGTCCTGCGTTCACCTTTGCTCCGGCCACATGCGAATGAGAGTCGACGCCCCCTGGCATCACGGTCTTTCCTTTGGCGTCTATGACCTTTGCAGTTCTCCTTTCAGGACCAGAAAGGTCTGCCACCACTTTGCCGTCTTTTATGAATATGTCTTTGACGTCGCCATCTATCTCGTTCAAAGGATCAAAGACGCGACCATTCTTGATGATCATGGAGTTTGTGAGATTAGTGGAATTCTTGGAATTCACGAAAGTTCCCTCCTCACAAGCCAGATGGCATCGGCAGGACAGATCATGCTACAAGTGGCACAAGAACCGCAAGCTTCCTGGTCGACTATCTTAACCGTGCCGTTCACCACTTCCAGGAGTGGTTTATCCTCAATCTCGTTGAGGTGGCCTGCGGCCAGGTATGGGTCTGATAAAGCGTTTACGGGGCAAGCAATGACGCAGTTGCCGCAGCCCAAGCAGTTTTCTTCGTCGGTTGCAAGGGTCGAGGTCAGAGTTGGTCTCGCCGATGGATCTGAAAGCTTCTTTTCGAAGGCTTTCTTTCCCTTCATCGCCGGTATGATTGCAGTTTTGCGAACTGTGATCGCGCCAACCGGGCAGGCTACAGAACACGCGCCGCAATAGATGCAGGCATCTTTTCTGTGTGTCACCTTCTCGACAATCTCGCCTTGTTTCCAGTCTTTGTTGAAGAGGGCGTTTGCAGGACAAGTATCGATGCAGGTTCTGCAGGCTTGACAGATCTTCTCGTCACAGAAGAACTCTCCTTCGAAGGGTTTTTCCACCTCTATCGCTCCGACCGGGCAGATGGCGGCGCACCAGCCGCAATGGATGCAGCAATCCTGGTCGATTGTGGTCGATCCTTCTATCTTGAGGGTCCCATCTTCTGCAAGCCCCCTTCCCTCGATCGTTATGCACCCTTGAGGGCATACCTCAGCGCAAAGGCCACACATGACGCATCTTTCGCTTACGGTGGTGGGCTTCAAGGCGACGTTGAGATGTGATTCGTTCCTCTCGGGCGTTCCTTCTTTTCTGAACTCTAAAGCCCCGGTGGGGCAAATTCTGGCGCAAAGAGTGCAAAAGGTGCATCTGCTTTCGCCCTCGTCGCTATTTTCATTTTCATTTTCGTTCCGGTTCCCACTCAGATCCTGATCCAGATCCCCATTTCCATTCTTGTGACCTCTTTTTTTCTTCTCGATAAAGTCCTTCTCGATCAGGCCACGGGCCACGGCACCCACTGAACCTATGACCAGCTCGCCTTTTGGACAGGCCATGACGCAAGTGCCGCATCCTATGCACCTGTCTGGATAGTAGACCTGCGATCGGTTCTCTCTTGATTCCAGCAATACCTCTCTCATCCTTTTACCCAACCTGCTGGCTTGATTTATGGGGCATCAAGGGTTATGAAGTTTTGCACTTATGTTGATATAATGGCTAAATGTAAGCGGAAATGCTTACGGAACGTCGGATGAAACAGGCCTAAAGCAAAAATTCACAAAGACAATCAGAAACGACGGTGGGATATAGAGAAAGAATCGTTTGGAGGGAAGCAGAAAAAAGGCGTTTATCAAGGTGATCTACCACTCTTTCTTCTCTTTCTATGCCCTCTATTCGAAGTGTTTCTAAGGGGGACCTTGGTCGTGAATCATTGAAAATCATCAACCTGCAATCGAATGGACAACATCACAAAAATGAGCTTTCCGTGTTCGTTTTTTCAGATTTTCTTCAATGGCCGACACCAACGACCGTCAGGCAAACTCAGGACAGATAAGTCTGCCCAGATTGAAAAGGCGTTCACCAAATTG
>CAZXBV010000264.1:0-2261 GCA_964639155.1 uncultured Methanotrichaceae archaeon | reverse complement strand
GCTTGGGCCACGGTCTTTTCGGCCTCGTCGAGGCAGGGCGCGAATCTTGGGATCTCCATCGCGTCGAGCAGGCCCGAAGTTAGTTTTCCCATCGGAACCTGGCCCACGATCGGCTCGCCCTTTCCGCCCCGGTGGCTGATTATCATGAGCAAGGGAATTCCGTAGAGAAAGTCCAGCGAGGCGAGGGCGTTTATGCTGTTTCCAAGCCCTGAGTTTTGCATCATCAGGGCGGGCCTCTTTCCACCCATGTAAGCTCCGGCACAGATCCCAACGCCCTCCTCTTCTCGGGTGACAGGAACGTGTACGATATCAGGGTCCTTTTCGATCAAGTCGAATAGGCCCTGGAGGTTGACGCAAGGAACGCTCACAACGAAGTCTATCCCTGCCTGTTTCATCCCTCTATATGCGGCCAGACTCGGATTCATGATATCACTCCAAAGAATTGAGAACAAATTTGTCTCACCTAAAAGGTTCTCGACTATAAGCTCTTGGCCCATGGAGCCATAGTAAAATTATATTAATCGCATCTGGATTTTCCAAAGGGGCTCAAACCTTAGCGGTGGTGAATCGGGCCCTTGCAAAAATCGGTATATACTCCGTCATCATAACTTAAGCTTGAATGGCAAAGAAAGATCGGTTAGGAGAGATCGCAGACCTGATCAAGGGCTACATCTCTCTTGATAGCGCCACCCAATACTACGAGAAAACGGGCGTCAGGGAATCTGACTTTGTGCCCATAATTCCTGAAGAGTTCGAAGGCACCGTCTTCGCCATCGATGGGAGCAACGTGGTGATATTCGACCTTGCCGCCGCCAAGGTAAACTACATCAGAGCAGGTTACGTCGCCTACAAAGGCCGCAAATGGCAAAAGACCGAGATCGCAAACGAAGTCTTCGTGGCAGACCAGGAGATGTACGCGCCCCAGTTCGAAGAGGTGATAAAAGATGTCTTCGGCCTCGATGAGCAATTCGCCCTCGAAGATACCGAGCTGGACCGCCTCTCTTCATATTTCAGGGAGCTTCAAGAATACGTAGCACTCTTTGAAGCCTTGGAAAACGCATCTGAAGGCGATCTTGTCCTCTACGACGGCGGGTTTGCCTACTGGAAAGAGAAACCCTATGGAAAAGTGCTCGATCGGATATTCAGACGGGCTGAAGAGAAAGGCGCAGACATCCTTGGGATAAGCAAGTCCAGCACCTTTTCTTGGAACAACGGGTTTACGAGGTCTTTTGTCCAGGATACAAACTACATAGGCAGCAATTCGGTGCCCAACGAGCCCTGGCATCTCGACCTGAGGGGAAAGACGATAAAACCGATACCAGATACAGGGTCAGATGGCGCCCAAGTCGCCCCTAATGCGTCTTCTCAGGATGTCTCCCAAGATACCATAGAATATGCAGCCCAAGCAGCCTTTCAAGATGGTCCAGAGGATGCCACCCAGGGTGCCAAATCCAAAGACGGCCTCTTCTGGAAGGGTCGGATCTATGTGGCCAAGTTTCATCCGCTTGCAAGCCGGGCTTTCAGGGTGGATGCGCCCTGGCATGTGGTAGATCATGTGGAGATAGCCCTGGGGCGCGCGGCCTGTTACTCCGACTCTGCAGAATGCCTCGGATATCCTCATGCCCTCTTCAGGGCACATCGGGATATCAGGATCACAGATCAAGAGAGAAGACAGATCTGGCTATCCCTCTTAAACGAGCTTGGGGTTAGAGGCGTGAACGAACAAGAAGTTCGTGGATCTTTGGACTACCACGAAGTTCTTGAGATGCGATCCGGGAGGATGTTGTAATGTCTTTAGACGAGCCCATGGGCAAAACCTTTCTCGACAAGTGGACTGTTGACTCAAAAGATGCCACCACTTACAGGATAATCTCCAAGAACGTAAGCGAATACCATTTCACGGTCCCTTACAAAGATCGGGTCGAGGTGGGGGAGATGTTCGCCATCGACGATGGTGGTGAGATCACCTTCCTTGCGAGAATCACCGACATCCAGCACGACTCAAATTACGAAGGAAACTGGGATACGAGCCTCAGAGGCACTCAGTTCTACGACCAGGACCAAATATTCAACAGGGTGGTGGCAGAGCCTCTGGGATGCATCCTTGAAGGGCGGTTTCGAAAGTCGAGGATGATCCCAACCAAGTTTTCTCCGGTGAAGAGGGCAAAAGGCGCCGAGTTCCAGTTCTTAAAAGAGGTGATGGGCGACATCGAAGTTGGCCTTCTCAGGAACGGGAGCCGGTTGGTTGAAGATATCCCGGT
>CAZXBV010000263.1:0-2262 GCA_964639155.1 uncultured Methanotrichaceae archaeon | reverse complement strand
TTTTCCACCACCTCACCCTCAGGCTCGACTTCGGCGAAGACCTGTCCCTCGAAGTAGAGGACCTCGGTATCCTCGTCTATCCAGGAGTCGGGAGGAAGGCCCGCTTTGAGGCAGGTCTGACATAAGAACTCAGTTGAATCAAAGTCCCATTCGGTCGCTACCTGTGGCAAGAGCAGACCCGACCACATGCTTTTGCGCACTATCAAGCCGTGCTTTCCGATCTCGACCGCGTCTGGCAGATCCTTCTTTTCGACCCCGTAGGGTTGAGGCGGCGAAAGGACTGTGACCTCAATGACGATTTTGTCCAGCTCTTCTGGCCTCACCTGCGGGAACCTGGGATCTCGGACCCCGGCGCTGATTGCCGAGTCCACGATTGCCAGTCCAAGCTTCATCACGGGCTCGGGGTAGCCAATGCATCCTCGAAGATCCCCTTCTTCGTGCAATGTCACGAATACCCCTCCCTTATTCTGGAAGGCAGGTGAAAGATCTTCTGGCGTGATCCTCTCTTTTCTCTCCACGTAGGCGGCAAGAGACTCTCTTGCCAGCTTGACGGCAGCTCGTCCCTCTTCGATGCTCAGCATGATACTTGATGAAACGACTTGGTACTAAAAAGTTATCAAGTGACAAAGAATGAGTCTGATTTTCTCGCACAATCTACATAAAATCCGTAGGTGGGGGTCTGGCCCCCCCAAAACCTTGTGATTTGTGATATTCAAGAATCTTTCAGATTTTCGAGGCGCCAGGATCAGGACTGATACCCCTTCCACTTCGCCTCAAGCTTTGGGTCTTTCAGAGTTTCCATCACGTAGTCGGCAAACT
This sequence comes from uncultured Methanotrichaceae archaeon, assembly GCA_964639155.1. GTDB lineage: Archaea > Halobacteriota > Methanosarcinia > Methanotrichales > Methanotrichaceae > CAYWZG01. The sequence continues at coordinate 1,443 of CAZXBV010000263.1, read as the reverse complement.
GAGCGCCCGTTGCGCCATCGTCCCTTCCGGTCAAGACGACCTTCTTTTCCAAAAGGCCACATATATCCAAGGCCATTTCGAGCCGTTCTGCTTCCTTCTCAAAGCCGATGTGGCGAAGAAGCATCACAGAGGCTCGCATCATGCTGGAAGGATCTGCAAACTTTGCCCGTCCCTCTTCGACCATTCTTGGGGCTGAACCATGGATCGCCTCGAACATGGAATATCTTTTCCCGATATTGGCGCTGCCTGCAGTTCCAACGCCACCCTGAAACTCTGCGGCCTCGTCGGTGATTATGTCGCCATAGAGGTTTGGCAAGACGACGACTCCAAACTGTGTCCGCCTCTTGGCGTCCACAAGTTTGGCAGACATTATGTCGATAAACCATTCTTCTAGGTCGATCCCAGGATATTCTTCTGCCACTTTCCTTGCCATTTCCAGGAATTTGCCATCGGTGGTCTTGATAATGTTGGCTTTGGTTACGGCAGTCACCTTGTCAAAGCCGTTGTTCTTGGCGTAATCGAAGGCCAACTTCACGATCCTCTCAGAGCCTTGGGTGGTGGTCACCTTGAAGTCGATGGCAAGATCATCGGTCACGTTCATTCCCTTGCTTCCCAGAATGTAGGCACCTTCGGTATTCTCTCTAAAGAACATCCAGTTGATCCCTTGTTCAGGAACCTTGACCGGTCTTACGTTGGCAAATAGGTCCAGATCACGCCTCATTGCAACGTTTGCGCTCTCCAAGTTAGGCCAAGGATCTCCCTTCTTTGGAGTGGTGAGTGGGCCTTTGAGGATGACGTGACACTTCTTGATCTCTTCGAGTACATCGTCGGGCAACGTCTTCATCAAATTGGCCCGATTCTCGATGGTGAGGCCTTCAATGTTCCTGATCTCCACTTTTCCCTTCTCTACCTCATCTTTCAGGAGGTACTCAAGAACTCGACTCGCCTCAGCACTGATGTAAGGGCCGATACCGTCTCCACCCACAACGCCGATAACGAGTGGATCTATCTTAGAGTAATCGATCCAGTCTTCGGCAGACTTCATCCGCTCGACCCTCGCTAGCTGCTCTATCAGGATCGTCTCCAAATGGGCTTTCGCCTTCTCTATTGCCTCTTTATATTCGTCCATATCTTTTTCCCTCTAAGTTTGAATCTTGACCCCGGGCAATCGCTCCTCTTTCTATAACTAATCATCTGCCAGATCAATCGTCTCACAACGGCTCAGAGTTCGGCTTTCAGCCTCAATTTGTCGAATCTATTCTCGCTTCAAAGCATGTTTCGTCTGTTTGCCTATGCTATTTCTCAAAATCCATCGAAGACTCTAAAACCGGCTTTGGCACAAGTCCCAACTCCGCTCTAGCCAAGCCTCATCCACCAAAATTATAAACCACAACGTCAGATGGGGAAAACATGCCAACACAAGAGATCGTGTTCTACGCCTTA
>CAZXBV010000262.1:0-2288 GCA_964639155.1 uncultured Methanotrichaceae archaeon | reverse complement strand
CCGAACCATCAGTGCCTTGATCTCGTCGGGGTCCAATTCCGCAGGACATTTCTTCTCGACCCGCTGGAACTTGTTCTTGTACTTCTTGTAGGCGCTGACCGCAGCGGCAAGAGCGTCCCTTTCGTGATCGTTACGGTAACCGTAACCTTTTGCAAGGGCGATCTTCTCTTCGGAGGGCATGTCTGCCCCAGGAGAGTAAAGTGTCGCGTTGAAAGATCGTTTTACTTTCTCCACAGCGCCAGGCGTGGGAAAAACGTCGGTGGCGATGATCAGAGGTTTACCTCTTTCGGCCAACCATTCGGTCACGTCCGAGGGAGACATGGCTCTTGCGCTGAGCAGGTCAATCAGATCGCCATCCAGGTTCAAGGCGGCAATTCCCGTGGTCGTTCCTGGATCGATCCCGGCGATGATGTAGCCCCTTTTGGGACGCAGTGGTTCGAACTTGAGCCTGGGTCGCGCTACCCCTTCGACTTTGACTTGAGCGTCGCCCCTGTATCCAGATCTTACGTGAACCCTCTCTCTTGGGGCCTCCACCACGAACTCAGATCTGATGTAGCCGCCGAGGCCCTCAACAGATCTGATGTTGTATTGGAACCCTGAACTGCGCAGTTCGTCTTCGACCTCTCTTGAGACGCTTTTGACAGAGCCGTGGATCTTTCGAGAATAGCGTTTCTGGCTCCATCCGCCCTTTCCTGGTGACCTTCTCCGGCTCACTTTGATCCAGGTCTTGTTCTCAAAAGCCGATACCACGTGGCCGACCCCTTTTGCAGCCAATCGGGCGCAAGCCTCGGCTTCGTCCATTGGGTTAAGCCTATCAAAAGCGATCCCGTGCCATCGGGCAAGTTTTGGCAGAGCCACCAGGTCTTCGCCTCCAGTCACCTGGACCAGTTTGGCGGATGGCGGCATCTGTCTTAGGAAACGTATGAGATCGATTCTACTGGAAGCAAGTTCGTGGACGTTGTCTATGGCCACGATCTCGGGCGCCATCTGTCTTATCAGCCGGATCAGTTTCTGCCTGCTGATCATTGGGTGTTTTTCTTCAATCTCGCCGCCAAATATGAAGAGGGCGTAGCTTGGGGGCCGCTTTCCTTTGGGCGAGCCGCTGGCGATGTCAACGCCAAAGATCATCTTGGATATCACCTCACCTACGGCCCTTTCTCACCCTGGACAAAAGAGACGGCGTCTTCCAAGGTCGTCTCCAGGTGATACTTTCGTTGGAAGTGGTTGACCACGTTCTTTAGGTCTCTTCGGAGGAGTTCTTGTGCTTCAGGGTGGCCTTTGTTTACAGCTTGTGGCCAATCTATGATCTTGACCTCTCCGTCGGCTATGAGAACGTTATAAGGGCTCAGATCTGCGTGGACAATCCCTTTCTTCCAGGCAAGTTTCACCTCTTCTAGTATAATGTCCAGACACTCTTGTGGGTTGGTCAGGTCTACCTTGTAAAGTTCAACCCCGCCCAGGAGTTCCATCACTACTGCATGCCGGTTTATAGCTACGGGTCTGGGCACCGAGATTTCTGGATAGAGCAGTTTTAGGATTCGGAACTCTTTTCTTGCGCCCAATCTGGCAGCATGAATCCAGGGACACTTCGGCACGTCAGTCAGGTGGTCTCGGACCCTTCTTACGTGTTTGAAGCTGGTTTGCCCCTCGCGATGAAATTTTATGGCAAGGGGCGTCAGGCTTTCATCCGCGAGAATGTCACAAGAGTCAACGACTTCATCGCCAGATCCATCTTTCGAAGTTCGATAGTCCACTGATGTTTCTTTATCCTTGGTTTCAGCGTCTCCATCTTCTTTTATCACCCCTTCGTCCGTCACAGCCGACCCTGGTTCTGTCGCTTCGAACTCGTATTCGCAACTTTCATCCGTTCTAATCTTGCCATCAGCAGGGCCAAGAGCGCCGTATACCACGGATTCCTTGCCAACGCCAAGCACCTCGCCCAGGGAGGATATTTCGTCTCTTTCCACGAGATCTGCCAGGGTGAGGATGTCGTAGGCGAAGAAACCTATCTGGTAGCCCTCGTAAGGGTCCCCGGTTCTGTAGACGAGGTTTCGGCCAGCCAGCCGTCTGAGGTTGTATTCTGCAGTTTTGGGCTGGAGCTTTGACATCTGGATTACGTCCGGTAAGGGCACCCATTCATAACGGCGCATCCCTTGTTCTACTGCCTTGAGGATGGCAATCTCGCTCTTCTTCAGGCTAAGAAAGGTTTTAGCTAGGTTCACCACGAGGTAGTATATGTCGTGGTGTGATTAAAATTCTTTTCTAGCAGGATGATCTGACGATCGAGA
>CAZXBV010000261.1:0-2318 GCA_964639155.1 uncultured Methanotrichaceae archaeon | reverse complement strand
TTCTCTAAAGATAATTAACCCCCAGAACGAAAACATATACCCCCGAACTTTCGCAGTCATGCTCCATCCCAGGAGAACAGTCGCCTGCCAGTTCAAGCAACAGAAGGAAGAACAAAAGGGAGAACAGAACAAGAGAAAAGGAGGAATAGAAGAATGCCAATGCCAAAGATCGCACCCTACGGATCCTGGAAGTCGCCCATCACGCCAGACCTGGTCGCCTCTGAATCGATCAGGCTAGAACAGTTGATGATCGACGGCGAAGACGTCTACTGGATCGAGATGAGACCTTCCGAGAGTGGACGATACGTCATCGTGCGCCGATCGCAAGATGGGGCGCGAGAAGATCTAATCTCGACCGACTTCAACGCCCGAACGAGAGTCCACGAATACGGCGGCGGATCCTACCTCGCCTCTGAAGGCGCGGTTTACTTCACCAACTTCGAGGACCAGCGCCTCTATCTTCTTGAAGACGATACACCTCGCCCCATAACCCCTGACACTGACGGAAAGTTGCGCTACGCCGACTTCATTTTGGATAAACAGAGGCAGAGAATAATCTCCGTATGTGAAGACCACTTTGGCCAGGGCGAAGCTGCAAACAGTCTGGTTGGAATCAACATCGAAACCGGCACCCTTCAACCCCTCGCCTCCGGAAACGACTTTTATTCCTCGCCCCGGCTCAGCCCGGACGGGTCCTGGTTGGCATGGCTTGCCTGGAACCACCCAAACATGCCCTGGGACGGAACCGAACTTTGGATCGCAAGACTGGAGCCTGACGGGACCTTGAGCGGAAAAGAACGGATTGCAGGCGGTCCTGAAGAATCTGTATGCCAGCCAGAATGGTCGCCAGACGGCATATTGCATTTCGTCTCCGACCGAACAGGCTGGTGGAACCTGTACAGATGGGCCGATGGTGTGACCGAACTGCTATTCGAAAAAAAGGCCGAGTTTGGAAGGCCCCAATGGGTCTTTGGAACTTCCTCTTACGCCTTCGAGTCTGCTGATCAGATAATCTGCACTTATGTGATAGAGGGGTCCTGGCACCTCGCCCGCCTGGACACAAAAAACCATAACTTTGAGCCTATTGAGCCTAAGTTTGAGCCCTTCGATATCCCTTACACCGATATCAATTATCTTCGAACGATGCACGGCAAGATCGCCTTCGTAGGCGGATCTCCCGGCGAGACGACATCGATCATCCTCTTCGACTCAAGTTCTGGAAAGACGGAGATCTTACGCCGATCAAGCGAAGTTTCGATCGATCCTGGCTACATCTCAACGCCTCAGCCTATCGACTTTCCAACCGAGAACGGCCTGAATGCTCACGCGTTCTTCTACCCTCCAAAAAATTGTGATTACACTTGTCCCCCCGACGAAAAGCCGCCGCTTCTGGTCATAAGCCACGGTGGACCTACTTCGGCCACTTCAAGTTCGCTGAGCCTGAGCATCCAGTACTGGACCAGTCACGGAATCGCAGTTCTCGACGTGAACTATGGCGGAAGCACAGGTTACGGCCGAGAATATCGAGAACGGCTCAAAGGCCAGTGGGGCGTAGTCGACGTTGACGATTGCGTAAACGGCGCCCTTTACCTCGCCAAAAAAGGAGACGCCGATCACGAAAGGCTCATTATTCGTGGTGGAAGCGCTGGCGGTTACACGACCTTGAGCGCTCTCACTTTCCGAGATGCTTTCAAGGCCGGTGCCAGCTACTACGGGATCGGCGACCTTGAGACCCTCACTAAAGAGACACACAAGTTCGAGTCGCGTTATCTGGACAAACTGGTCGGCCCCTATCCCGAACGCCAGGATATCTACAAGAGCCGCTCCCCAATCAACTTCGTCGAGAAACTCTCTTGTCCTGTGATATTCTTCCAGGGCTTGGAAGACAAAGTGGTCCCACCAAGCCAAGCAGAGAGCATGTACCAGGCACTGAAAAAGAAGGGGCTTCCCGTCGCCTACGTCACCTTCAAAGGCGAACAGCACGGATTTCGCCGTGCCGAGAACATCAAGCGCTCACTCGAAGCAGAGCTATATTTCTACGCCCAAATATTTGGATTCAAGCTGGCGGATCCTGCAAAACCTGTACCAATAGAAAACCAGGTCCATTCTGCTTGACCGGTCCCGCCGATAACCAACTATGTTAGCGTTCAGGAATGTTATACCGTCCAAAGAATATTTTGAGAAAAAACGGGTGCGTTACCTCCTTTAACTTGCGGGAGCGAAGATGACAAATCTGGAAGGCCCCGGTCTTTAGGCAGGTCTCGTTAACACTTGGAGTTATAGTGTTTAACGATACCTTTCAGACAAATGTCGAACTC
>CAZXBV010000260.1:0-2325 GCA_964639155.1 uncultured Methanotrichaceae archaeon | reverse complement strand
GTCTTGAATCCCGCCTCTTCAAATAGGCGCGCCCACGATTCGTCTTTTTCTCCTGCCATGTCCTTTAGGGCATGAGCCCCAGCCACCAAGAGAAACGGCATCAATTTGACTCGTTTTGCGCCTGATGACTTCACATCTTCTAGAACCTCTTTGACCCCGGGAAATCCGTCCAGAGTTCCCAAAAAGACGTTCTGATGATCCTTTTTCAAGATCCTGGCCATGAGAGCATAGGTGCTGTCACCTGGATGATTGGTCCCGTGTCCCATCAAAACGACTGCAGTCTCTTTTGGATCTCTCGAGTCATCTCCATTCGCACCCTCGACAATATCAAATCGGGATTCTAAGGCCGACGAAACCCTCTCGCAATCTTTCTTGGATGCGAGAAGCGGCATCCCAAGATCAAGGCGCCTGAACCCGAACTTTCCTCCAACGCCACTCAGCCCCCTGACTAATTCGGCCAGATCGTGAAACTCTCCGGCAGGAACGATGTGAAGGGATTGGACCACTACTTCTTTGCATCCTCGATCTTGAAGATTCGCTAACGCAGTCAAGGGATTGGGGGCGAAGATTCCTTTCGCAGCCAATCTTTTGCGGATCACGTCTCCTGTGAAGGCGATCTCGACCTTTGCACCGGGAAATTCCGCCTCAAAGGTCGCCTTGATCTCGTCATAAGTGGCCCTGGCTTTGGCGCTGAGGGACCCGTAAGCCACCAGGACTATGCCAAATTTGGATTCTTCTTGTGATGACACAATAACCGTCTCGTATTCCATGATCTTTGTTTTCACTTCCATGAAAATGGCATCGAAACATCTCGATTTTCATATTTCGGGCATGGGCCTTTGTAACGCGAGCGTTTTTTTAGTCGAGGGGTTCTTTCACCTCGCCTTCTCCCAACGTCTCGCGAAAAGTTCGAAGGGAAGTTGCAAGAACCCGGGTCTGGCCTATCACTGATGCTATGAATATGGTGTCCAATATTTCGTCCCGGCTGGCTCCTGCCCTTTTAGCTGCGTTTATGTGGACTTTCAGGCATTTGTCCGCAGACGCGCTTGCCGCAGCGGCAACGGTGATCAGCTCAGCAGTCTTCTCGTCGAGACTTCTTGGCCTCAAGGCGTAAAAGTCCTTCAGGCTGGAGAATACGAAGAACTCAGGGCGTTCCCGCATGATCGTCAATATGGGTGGGATGCATCCGAAGAATTCCTCGCTGTCTTCGAGAAGGTCGTCGCTCAAAGAGTCTGCATTCTCCAAGATCTCCAGAATTAGCTTCTTGTTCTCAGGTTTCATGATCATTCAACCCTTTAGCGCCGATAAAACTTCTTTTGGCAATAACACGTAATACGTTGTCTTTGGGAAAAGGCGTTTTATATGCCTTGCTTTCCTTTGACCTTTTCAAGGAGTTTGCAGCTTGCACAGATCCCGTTACTAGAAGGCTCTCCGCAAAGAGTGCACGGCACCACTTGGTAGCTCTCAGAAGGCGCTTGAAGATCCAGTATCCGGTCAAATCCTCTCATGATCGAATATCTCGTGCCGGGATGTTTTGCCTCAAACTCGTTTAGTGTCGACTTTACCTCCTGCCTTATAGCCCTCGTTATGTAAGGGCAGGACGAAAAGTCCATAGGAAGGTCATGAGTCATGGCGTAGATGGCAACCTCCTTTTCGGGAACGCGACGCAGAGGTTTGATCCTTGGGACCATCCCTTCAAGAACTTTCCTGGGCCGCAGCCTGTAAAGCCGGTCGATATCGCCTTTGAGATAGTTTAGCATCACGGTCTGGGCCTCATCGTCCAGATTATGGCCAGTAGCAAGAGCGTCAGCTCCAAGCTCTCTTGCGGTCCTGTTGAGGAGGTTCCGTCTTAAGACGCCACAGAAGGTGCAAGGTCCCTGATTATGGTTCTGCAAAGCCATTTCGTCTGTGGTGGTGTCATAGACATCTTTGAAGCTTTTGACCACGTGATCGAGATCCAGCCTTTTTGCAACCGACCGGGCTGCATCGATGGTCCCAGAACGGTAACCTTCAATCCCCTCGTCGATGGAGATCGCGATCAATTCCACGTCTTCCCTGTAGGAAAAGAGCGAGTGAAGGATGCAAAGGAGCGAAGTGCTGTCCTTTCCGCCGGAAACGGCAACCCCGATCCTACAAGGCTTTCCAAAGATCCTGTAAGGGCGCAAAACCTCCCGTACCTTGCGGTGAACGTCCTCTTCAAAGTGATGGCTGCAGAGGTGAAGTCCCGAGTATTTCTGGTAAATTATCGATCTTGCGTTGCATTTGTCACAAGGTATCATCCGACCAATCCCGGGAATTCCTTGATATAAGAACCTACGCGAAAGG
>CAZXBV010000259.1:0-2339 GCA_964639155.1 uncultured Methanotrichaceae archaeon | reverse complement strand
GCGCCGGTGATACGAACGTGAGCGTCTTAAGAGCAATCTATATATGCAATACGATAAAATAGTTGACAAGTTCAACGTGAGAATTCATAGCTCGTCAAAGTTCGTCAGGCGTGTTGTATAATGGTGGGAACATGAAAGAGCAATGGGAACTTCGTCTCGAAGAACTCAGAGAAGAGTTTGATTCAGGCCAGAAGATGCTGGCCGATTTAGAAGAAAGGGTCGAAGAGTTGAAAAGATCGCTACTCAGGATCGAAGGGGCCATTCAAGTCCTTGAAGAGTTGGGTGAAGAAGATATTGAGGAAGAATGTTTTGAAGACGACCTCGAAGAAGATTGATGTATTGACCATTGCAACGCCGTTACCGGTTATTTTCCTACTATTTTCTCACAACTCTCGCGAAAAGGCGACCTATTCAAACGTTTGAGAAAGCCCGATGTTTCATCGCCGACATGGCCAAGATTGAAAACCGAACCTCACACCGAAAACTTACATATCCCCTGCCGCCCAACCTAGACGGGATGCCCAACTTCAAAGTTCTCCTGGAAGGTGCCTGGCTGGTCAGAGACATCAAATCCGTAGACGATGCGATAGGTGTGGCCATATCCGAGGCTGGAAAGAGATTGAACAACAAGAACCTGGACTTCGTGGACTTGGAGGCGGGCCAGACGATCTGCCCCCTGTGCGGCGAATCCTTGGACGGAGCGTTCCTGGTGGCAGGAACCGCCTTGGTCGGCCTCCTATTCGAAGTTAAGGTTTACGATGCCGAGAACGAGAGCCACGCATCCAGGATCGGAAAATCGATGATTGGAAAGGCGATGACATCAGTGCCGTTGCGAGTGGTCGAGGTAGAAGAGCTGTCCTGACCCGATCACTCGGTTTCCCTTCGCCTTTCCTTTTCTTCCCGTATTTTCATTTCCCATCCAATAGTGGATTTATGGTGCTTGCATCCGGTTATGCCAGAATGGGTCATGGACTTTTGATCAAAGATGCGATTTGCCCGAAAAGTATTAACCCAATCCTCATCGCCTTTCTGATCTTCAAAGACAACAAACCCCACAACGACCACAAAGCCCGAGAGATCCAAAATATGAAATCTATCTTGATCAAAGGTGCCCGAGAGCACAACCTAAAGGACGTCACAGTTGAGCTTCCCCGGGACAAGTTCATCGTCATCACTGGAGTTTCAGGTTCCGGCAAGTCGACACTTGCCTTCGATACCATCTACGCCGAAGGGCAGCGTCGCTATGTGGAATCGCTCTCTGCATACGCGCGCCAGTTCTTGGGACTAATGAACAAGCCGGACGTCGACTCAATCGAGGGTCTTTCCCCGGCCATATCCATCGAGCAGAAGACAACATCGAAAAACCCCCGAAGCACTGTGGGGACCGTTACTGAGATCTATGACTATCTTCGGCTTCTCTTTGCGAGAGTTGGAACGCCCCATTGTCCTGACCACGGAATTAGAATCGAGTCGCAGTCGCCAGAGAGGATCGCGAGCAAGATCAGAGACGAAGCGAGTGAAACGGGCGAAACTGACGAAAACGGTACCGTCACAATCCTTGCTCCGATCGTCCGCCAGAAGAAAGGAACCTATGGTCAGCTCTTCAAAGACCTGAATGCTGAAGGCTTTGCGAGGGTCCGGGTGAATGGAGAGATCTATAGGACCGACGACGAAATTACCCTTGACCGGTACAAGAAACACGACATCGAGATCGTCATCGATCGGCTGAACCCTGCCGAAGATCGATCGAGATTGGTTGAAGCTTGCGAAAACGCGCTCGATCAGACAGACGGCCTCCTGATCGTCACAGATTCAAAAGGGCGCGATCGGCTCTATTCTTCCAAGATGGCATGTCCCATCTGCGGCATGGTCTTTGAAGAGCTCCAGCCGAGGATGTTTTCTTTCAACAGTCCTTTTGGAGCTTGCGAAACCTGTAACGGGCTTGGGATAAAGACGGAACTCGATCCGGACCTCATCATCCCAGACAAGGACAAGTGCATAGCCGACGGGGCTGTGGCGCTGTACCGAAACCACGTTGATGGATGGCGGGGCCAGCACCTTGCAGCCGTTGCAAAGCATTTTGGTTTCGATATTTTCACGCCGATAAAGGACCTATCCGAAGCGCAGTTCAATGTGCTCATGTACGGCTCGGCCGAGCGGATCCAGTTTCAGATGAGCATGAAGAACGGGGATGCTCACTGGTCTCATAAGGGCCATTGGGAAGGGCTTATCCCTCAGTCTGAGCGGCTCTATCACCAGACGAACTCAGATTATCGGCGGGATGAATTGGAGCGGTTCATGAAGGTTCTGCCCTGCCCGAGGTGCAAAGGCGAGCGGCT